>JAQVWY010000020.1 GCA_028709465.1 Tissierellia bacterium
GATTAGTTAATAAAATTAGCGAAGAGTATGAGGATATTAATGATTTAAATAAAACTAAAGCAGAAGAAATCGTGGAGGGAATTACCAATAGCGTATTAATAGAGCAATCAGAAAAGGTTACTGCCTTAGAAGCAAATTTTAGAAACAAATATATGAAGAAAAAAATTGACAGGGTTATGAAAAGGACTGCTTGGACAATTGTGAGGCAGTTACAAGGAAGTGAGTTTAGACCAAAATATACAGAACTTCAAATTGATTTTGTGGATAAAACTGATGAAAAAGCAAAAAAAGGTATTTATTTAAAACCTATTGAAATTCCTGTTATAACAGAGAAAATTAAAGATGTAATGAAGCTAAGAGGAAAAATTGATAGGGTGGATGCCTTTGAATATAATGACGAAGTTTATATAACTATAATAGATTATAAATCATCACCTAACAATATTAATTTAGATGATGCTGCAGAGGGACTTCAAATACAGCTGTTAATTTATTTAAAAGCATTAATTGACAATGGAGTAGAATTATTTGGCAAAAAACCTCATATTGGAGGAGTATTTTATTATTATTTAAATGATCCAATTTATTATGATGACAATAAATATAAAGACTTTGATGATGAAATATTTAAACAATTAAAATTAAAGGGATACGTTTTAAAAGATAAAAATATTGTTAAATTAATGGATAAAAATATAGGCAATACCTCAAACGTTATTCCCGCTGCTTTTAAAAGTGATGGGGAATTTTATGAAACTCGCACGAAAGCATTAACTTTAGATAATTTTAATAATTTATTAGATTTTGTGTACAACAAATGTATAGAAATGACAAAAAGTATATTAGAAGGGAATATTGAAATAAATCCATATAAAAAATATGATGGAAGCACCCCTTGTGGATATTGCCAGTATTTAAGCATATGCCAGTTTGATAAGTCCTTAGGAAATAATTATCATTTAATCAAAAAAATGAATAGCGATGATATAATAAAACAAAAGGATGTGAATCAATAATGGAATGGACAAAAGAGCAAAAAAGAATAATTGATTTAAATAATTCAAATATACTTGTTTCAGCAGCAGCAGGTTCAGGAAAAACTGCAGTAATGGTTGAAAGAATAATTAGACTTGTTAAAAGTGGACAAGATATAGATAAATTTTTGGTGGTAACTTTTACCAAGGCAGCAGCAAGGGGAATGAAACAAAAAATTCAGAAGTCCATGGTTAAGGCCGTTCAAAATAAAGAAGGAGATATAAAACATTTAAGAAAGCAGTTGTCCCTATTAAATAAAGCTTTAATTACCACCATTGATTCCTTTTGTATGGATGTTGTAAAAAAGAATTTTCATTTAGCAGAATTAGATCCTGATTTTAGGGTGGGAGACAATAGTGAATTAAATATTTTGCTACAGGATTCTATAGATGAAGTGTTAGAAGATGCTTATAAAACTATTGACAGCAATAAAAATTTTATGAAATTGGTGGAAGGATTTACTGGCAATAGAGGGGACGATGAGTTAAGTGAAATTATAAAAAACACTTACAGATTTATACTTAGTTTTCCCGATCCATTTACTTGGCTTGATGAAAGTGTAGAAAAATTGAATTTGACTGGTGATGATTTGAAAGAATCAGAATGGTTAAAAGAAACAAAAAATCATATTCAGTTGTTGTTAGAAGGCGCAAAATCATGCTTAAAAACTGCAATTGAAATAAGCAGGGAAGCAAATGGACCATATTTATATTTAGATATGTTAATAGAAGATTTAAACAATGTAAATAATCTTACTAACTTGCTTCATAGCGATTTTTCAAACTTTATTCAAGCGCTTATATCTTTAGAATACTCAAAAGCCCCTACATTCAAAAAGGATAAATACAATGATGTTGATCCTGAAAAACAGATTGAAGTTAATGGAGCAAAGGGCAAGAAAGGTTTGAGAGGCGATTATAAAGATATTATTACTTCAATAAAGGAGTTGCTTCCATATAATGACGACTATGATAAGTATGCACAAGATATCAGAAAAATGTATAACAGTATTTGTGCATTAAAGGATTTGATTATAGAAGTACATGAAAAATATAAAAGTAAAAAAGAAGAAAAATCCATAGTTGATTTTAATGATTTAGAGCATTATGCTTTGAAAATTTTAAGAACAACAAATGAAGAAAAAAGACATGTTCCTTCAGATGTTGCAGAATCATATCGAAAGAAATTTAATTTTATTTTTATTGATGAATACCAAGACTCTAACAGTTTACAAGAAGCAATTATTGAACAAATAAAAAGAGAAAACAATTTGTTTATGGTTGGTGATGTAAAACAAAGTATTTATAAATTTAGGCTTGCAGATCCAAGCATCTTTAATTATAAATATGAATCCTTTGTGGAAGATCATGAAGATTTAAGCAGTGATATTATTGACCGAGTAATTAGTTTAAATAAGAATTTCAGAAGCAGAGATGAGATATTAACTGGAACAAATTTTGTTTTTAAAAATATTATGACAAAAGAATTAGGTGAAATTGACTATAATGAAAAAGTATTTTTAAATACTGGTAGCGAATTTGTTGTTAATAATCCTATAGAGTTGTATATAATTGATAAAAATTCAGAAATTGAAGAAGATGTTGATGTAGAATCTAATAATAAAATAGATGATGAAATAGAATCTATGGAAACAGCTGAATTAGAAGCTTTATTTGCTGCTCAAAAGATTAAAGAACTTATGAAAGAAGAAATATGCATAGCTGGTAAGCCAGTTGGTGAAGAGATAAAAACTCGCAAAACTGAATATAAAGATATTGTAATATTACTTCGTTCTGTTGCTAATTGGGCGAGTATATTTGAAGATAGGTTAAATAAAGAAGATATACCTTTTTATTATGATGGGGGAAAGGGGTATTATGACACTATAGAAGTACAGGTTATTGTTAGTTTGTTAAAATTAATTGATAACATGAGGCAGGATATACCACTTTTAAGCGTCATGAGATCTCCTATAGGTAACTTCACCACTGAAGAGCTTCTAGAAATAAGAACTAAATTTCCAAAAGAAAAACATTTTATAAGTGCTTTTAATAAGTACATTTCTAGTGATTTTTCGCTGGAGCTTACAGAAAAATTAAAAAGATTTAAAGGAAAGATTTATGGTTGGAGTTTAAGAAGCAGATATTCTCATTTAAACGATTTAATTTGGGATATTTTGATGGAAACCAATTATTATAATTTTGTAGGTGCTTTACCTAATGGGAAAATGAGGCAGGCCAACTTAAGGTTATTAGCTGATTTATCCTATGACTTTGAAAAAACATCCATGAGAGGGTTGTTTAAATTTTTAAGATATATAGAAAAAGTTGATAAAGGCGGGGATGATAAAGGTCAGGCAAAAACTTTGGGAGAAAATGACAATGTTGTTCGATTAATGTCAATTCATAAATCAAAGGGATTGGAATTTCCTGTAGTAATTTTATGCGGACTAAACAAGCAGATTAATATAAGAGATACTGTTCCTAAAATACTTTTGCATAAAGAATTAGGAATAGGTACAAAATTTATTGATATTGACAATAGAATAGAAAGAGAAACACTTTCTAGAACAACCATTAAAAACAACATTAAAAAAGAGAATATTTCCGAGGAAATGCGAGTGCTTTATGTTGCTATGACAAGGGCGGTAGATAAACTTATACTGGCAGGCACAGTAAATAAATTAGAGGATAAATTAAAAAAATGGCGTAAAGGACATTCAAAATATTTTGTTTATAAAGGTCTTTCTTATATGGACTGGATTTGCAGCTGTTTGTTCGAAAACGTTAATTATGATGAGCTCAATGAAATATTTGAAAAGGGTGACTTGAAAGATTGGAAGGTAAATAAATTTACTCGTTCAGATTTAAGTTCTAATATGAAAGATGAAATAGTCAGCAAAAAAGAGCGCATTGCACAAATGAAAGAATTTAAAAATCAAAATAACAGTGATTTATATTATGAAATTGGAAGGAGATTAAGTTTTAAATATTCCTTTGAAAGCTCTGTTAATGTTCCTACTAAACTTTCTGTCACCGAGCTAAATAATTTAAAGAAAAATGAATTTGCAAAATTAAGATATAAAATTCCTCCATTGACAGATGTTATAAAATTTAATGAAGAATCTAATAAATTCATATTAGATAAAAAAATTTCAGGTCCTGAAATTGGAACGTTGTTGCATTTTGTTATGGAACATTTAAATTTAAATAGTGAATTAACGAAAGAAGATATTATTAAACAGATTAAATTAATGGAACATAAAAAGATGTTAACTAATATTGAAGCTGATATAATGTGTACGTATGCAGCAAAAATAGAGAAATTCTTTAACAATTATATAGGTATAAGAATTAGAAAATCCCAATATGTAAAAAGAGAAGTGCCTTTTGTCTTTAGAAAAAATGTTCAAGAAGTTTTAGATAGATTAAATAAAGATGATTTAATATTAGTTCAAGGTATTATAGATTGTTACTTTTTTGAGGATGATGAAGTGATAATTGTTGATTATAAAACAGATGCTATTGATGAAACGAAAGAATTAAACGGTCAGATTATAAAGTTAAAAAAAGAATATAAAGATCAAGTATATCTATATAAAGAGGCAGTTGAAAAAATTACGAACAAAAATGTAAAAGAATGTTATTTATATTTGTTCTCTATAGGGAGAGAAGTATTAGTAGATTTTTAATTAAATAAATAAGATTATTAGGGGTGAATATTATGAGTAAAAGAATAAAGGTTAAGCCTGGTAAAGGACAATCATTAGTTGGGTTTATAGTAGGGATTGTATTTTCTTTAATTGGTTTAATTATAGTCATACCTACTTTTGGGCCATTCGGATTATTTTGGACATTAATTGCAATTATTATAACTATAACCCATGGGAAGAATGCTTTTACCGATAAAGGTGTAACAACTCATGAAATAATTATTGATGATGAACTTGAATCAAAAGTAGAAAATTACAGCTATAGTACGGATTCACAAAAAAGATTAGAAGAACTTAAACACTTACATGAGATTGGTTTTATTTCAAAGGAAGAATACGAAGATAGACGTAAAAATATAATTGATAGCATATAAGTATTATTATTTTAAAAATTATAATTTCGGTTAAGATAATTACCTTAACCGTTTTTTTCTTATACTAATGTAATATGGTGTGTTAGTGACAGTTGATTTCAAAATTCAGATATGATATAATTTTTAAAATATAATTATAATACTATTTAATAAAAATTCATTAAATATGCTATTTGCAGATATTCCTTTGGAGGGTAAAATGAATAATCGGGGAAATTCAAATTTAGGGGATGAAATTTTTAATATTGTTCAAGATGCATTGAATAATGGAGATTTTAACAGATTAAACCGTAATATAAAAAGTGTTGTTAATTCTGCGCTTAATGAGGTTAGAAGGTCATTTAATTGGAATAAGGGTAGTCAAACATGGAATAATCCAACATGGAAGGTGAATGATTATTCCTATGATTATTACAGGGATTTAGAAAAATTTACTGTGCCTGTTGGAAAGGTTTCAGGTATGTTATTAACTATATTTGGTTCAATAGGAAGTGTTGGAGCTGCAATTGCATCAATAGTATTAGCAATTATCGGATATTCATTAAATATAAGAATTATGTTTAATATTATTTCATTAGGGTTATTGCCTTTATTTATAGGAGGAATTGTTTTATTATTCAATGGAAGTAGAATACGTAAAAGATTAAAGAGATATCAAAAGTACGTAGCTACGTTAAATGGTCGTAACTACTGCATGATTGAGGAGCTTTCTTTTGTCGCTAGGCGAAATAATAAACATGTAGCTAAAGATTTGCAGAATATGATTGATATTGGAATGTTTCCAGAAGGGCATATTGATCATAAGAAAACCTGTTTTATGTTAAATAACGAAAGTTATGAACAGTATCTTAAATTGATGGAAAATATAAGAAAGAGAGAAATGGAAGAACAGGCTAATAATAATGAGAAGTCTGAAAATAATAGGTACTATAAGAGTGACAATTTAGATCCCGAAATAAGGAAGGCTATTAATGAAGGAAGGCAATATGTAAGAAAGATTAAAGAAGCAAATATTGAAATTCCTGGTGAAGAAATTTCTCGTAAATTAGACAGACTTGAAGAGGTAACAGGAAAAATTTTTGATTATGTGGAAACTCATCCAGAGAAATTTTTTGAAATAAAGAAGTTTACGGAATATTTTTTGCCTACAACGTTAAAATTAGTTGATGCTTACAAAGAATTTGACTACCAGCCAGTTCAAGGAGAAAATATTTCAAATGCTAAAAAAGAGATAGAGAAAACAATGGATACAATTAATCATGCATTTGAAAATTTATTAGATGATCTTTTTGAGGATGCAGCAATGGATATATCTACCGATATATCTGTTTTAGAAACAATGTTTGCACAGGAAGGGCTAGCTAAAAAGAATAATAAATTTTAAAACTATGGAGGAAGCAAGTTATGAATAACAAAGTGCCTACATTATCATTTGACCCATTTGATGAAGAATTAAATAAAGAAAAATTTGACGTTGAAAAACCTGCATTTGACGAAGGTTCTCTTACATCCGAAGAAATGAAGGTGGTTGATGATTTTGTAAATCAAATTGATTTAAATAAATCTAATCAGATTCTCCAATATGGAGTAGGAGCTCAAAAGAAAATTGCAGATTTTTCTGAATCTGCGTTAAACAATGTAAAAACTAAGGATTTAGGTGAAATAGGGGAAATGCTTTCAGGTGTTGTAACAGAATTAAAAAGTTTTGATGTAGATGAAGAGGAAAAAGGATTCTTTGGATTTTTTAAAAAATCATCAAATAAACTTGCATCCATGAAGGCTAAGTATGACAAAGCAGAAGTAAATATTAATAAAATTTGTGATTCTTTGGAAAGAAATCAGATACAGTTGTTAAAAGATATAGCTATGCTTGATAAAATGTATGATCTTAATAAAACATATTTTAAAGAACTTTCCATGTATATACTGGCTGGTAAAAAGAAGTTGGATAAGGTTCGAAATGAAGAATTGCCTGCTCTTATAGAAAAATCTACAGTGAGTGGTAAACATGAGGATGCACAGGCAGTTAATGATTTGGTTGCAAAATGCAACCGCTTTGAAAAGAAAATTCATGATTTGGAACTGACCAGAATGGTATCTATTCAAATGGCACCACAGATACGTTTAGTTCAGGAAAATGATGCTATTATGGCAGAGAAAATTCAATCTACAATTGTAAATACTATTCCTCTTTGGAAAGGTCAAATGGTATTAGCACTGGGAGTCACTCATTCAGGTCAAGCAGCAAAGGCTCAAAGAGAAGTAACAAATATGACTAATGAATTGTTAAGAAAAAATGCAGAAACACTTAAAATAGCAACAATAGATACAGCTAGAGAATCTGAACGGGGAATTGTAGACATTGAAACACTTCGGAATACAAATGAATCATTGATTTCAACTATCGATGAAGTGATTCGCATTCAGGAAGAAGGACGCCAAAAAAGAAAAGAAGCAGAAATTGAATTGAGCCGAATAGAAAGTGAATTAAAAAATAAGCTATTAGAAATGAGAGGATAAAGGGGCCTCCCTTATTTGTGGTAAGCTTCTCCAGAATTTATTTTAAAAGTTCTGTAGATTTGTTCTAATAAAATAACTTTAAAAAGCTGATGAGGGAATGTCATTTTTGAAAAAGATAGTTTAAAATCAGCTTTTTTTATTACTCCTTCCCATAGCCCGTTGCTGCCTCCAATAATAAATGTAATATCTGAAGTTCCTTCAATTCCTAAAGTGTTTATTTTGTCTGCCAGCTCTTCTGAACTTAGATTTTTTCCTCTAACATCTAATACAAAAACATATGAGTTTTTAGGTAATTTATTAAGTATTTTTATGCCTTCTTTTATTTTAACCTGTTCAATTTCTGCATTTGAAAAGTTGTCGTCCGCTCTTTCATCTTGAATTATTTCTTCTGTTAATTTACAGTACTTTGATAATCTTTTACAATATTCTTTTATAGCATCAGAAAAAAATTTTTCTTTAATTTTACCTACTGAAATAATAAATATATTCATAATAGCCTCTTAAGATTTGGATGCAAGCTGTATGAATATAACTGCTGCAATCAATAAGTTTATTATGGCTAATGCATTATATTTCTTAAAAAATAGAAAATAAATTGAACTTATTGCTGAAGTAATTACAACTGCTAAAAATGAATAAAAGGTTGTTGCTAATCCCTCGCCTGATTGCATATATAAATATATTATAATAATTACTAAGTACATAATTTCTATCGTTTTTACACTTGCTGGTATGTTTTTAACTTTTGCAAAAAGATCTTTCATACTGCTGTTGCCTCCAATTAATTTAAATATATATGATTATTTTTATTATATAATAAAACTTAGTAAAATAATAGCATAAAAGTCAAGAATAAAGCATATATTTATAAATAAAAATAGATAACGTTTTCAAAAAAACGTTGAACTATAAAAACGGGTGTGTTATAATTATTTTTAATATTATCAAAAATAAGAGGTAGATGCTATGAAGATAATAAATAGAATAATATATGCGACCTTAATAATTATCTTAATGTTACCAACATTTGCTTATAGTTTAGTAGACGTAGAAAATAAACTTGATATTCAAGAAATAATACAAGATATTAAAAGAGAATATAATATAAATATCGAGATATCTAATGATGAAGATTTTGTTAATTTAGAAAAGTGTTTATCTATAATTGAAAAAGGACTTAATCGTTTTCCAAAAGGGTTATTAAAAGAAATAACAGATAAGTATTTAGAGGATGGCATTAAAACTAATATCATTATTAACAAAGCAAAAGAAAATTCTTATGAAATACCAGCAGAGTATAAAAAGGAAGACAAATTTGTTAATATTACAATATATTTTTTATCAAATAATTATTATGATTCATCTGTTGTAGTTTCATTAGACGGGTTTATGCATGAACTTGGACATTTAATATGTGACTATTTATTTAGGTATTATAGTTATGAAATATTGGACATGGAGTTTAGTAAGTTAAATAAAGGATATGAATATGGCATTTGGAAGGAAGGTTACAACAAGGTTTTTGTTAATCAAAATTCCGCTAATAATCTTTCGGAAGATATATCTGATTTAATATGGATTGCAGAGTCACACCCTGAAAAATTACGAAATTTAGGTAAAAAGGAAATTATACATAATAAAATTGAATATTTAGCTAAAGTATTTGATGAATCATTTGAATCAATAAACAACGAAACAAAATTATGGCTTGATACAATTCCTGATTCTCCTGATTTATGGGCTGTTGACATAATAAAGTATATGGAAAAAGAAGGTTTAATAACAGAAGAGTTTGAAGGCAAATATGATTCTTATATAACGAGAGAAGATTTTTATTTATTATCTTTAAATTTAATTAAAACAAAATTAGGTGAAGAAGAATTCTATAATTATTTTAACATTTCCCAAAATGATAATAGTTTAAATATAGATCCTGTCAAAGGTCATATTATTGTTAATGACGAACTTTTTAATGAAAATTATAATTTAAATCTTTGTAATAACAAAAATGATATGTATGAAGCATATAAAATAGGGTTAATTAATGATTTTAATGGAACTGAATTTAATCCTGATGAGAATTTAACCAGGCTAGAGGCAATTAAATTATCTGCTTATATTTGTGAAAAATTTGGAATTAATATTGTCCATGAAAAGGAAGTAATATTTACGGACTTGACTGTATTAAATGACTATGAAAAGCTATTTGTTAATTATGCTATAAATAAAGGATTACTGCTTGGTGATGGTAATAAACTTAAGCCCTATGAATATTGTACATATCAGGAAGCTTTCATTTTAATTGATAGAGTGTATGAATTTATCAGTTATTAGAAAAATGTGAGCTTTATAAAAAAGGCCCTAATTCCTAATCTCGTGATATTATTTTCAATAATTATATATTTTATAATTTTGAAAGATGTGTTATAATGGAAAAAATAACTATAGGGTTGGTATGATATGCTTGATTTAAGAAGCTTCGTTATAGGCTTTATTCTTATGTTAAAAAAGTTTACAATAATTAATATTAATATCTATGAAGAGCCACGTGATGGGGATTATGTTAATGGCATTATACTGCTTCCTATACTTGGATTTATATTAGGTTTTTTTGCAAGCTTCATATCATCTTTTAGATTGTTTTATGATGGATATTTTGTTAGTATATTTGTTTTTGTTTATTATTGCACCATAACTAAAACTGTAAATTTAATAGACTCATATAAAACGTTAAATTATATGATTAAACCGAAGAATTATTCAGAGCAAATAGCTGGAATCATTGGTATTGTTGTTATGAGTTTGCTTTATGTATCATTAATAAAACTAGTTAATGTTAAAGTATTAATGATAGCATTTGTATCAGGCTATAGTGGATTAATAATATTAAGCAGACTTATTCAAAGGGACAAACAAGGAACAAGCATTATGAAATATTGTAGTAATTATATAATAATCTCTACATTTATTATTTCATTTGCCTTAGCAATTCTTATTAATCATAAATTAGTTATTCCATTAGCTTTGACTTATATGATTTCTGGGTTTGTTATAAATATTATTGATAAGAAGGTTCCAGTACTTCCATACTCTGTTGAAGGCTTTATAATTGAATTAATACAATTATTGTTTTTAATAATTACATATTTGCTAAAAATAAAATGAGGTTGCTGATATCAGCAACCCTTCATATAATATCCTAATCCGATAGTTCCTTCTCCACAATGGGATGAAATAACACAACCAATTGTATATTCATGAATATTTGTAATTCCTGTACTTTCAATTATTTGTCTTTTAATTAAATCTCTTTCATCTTCATTTCCAACCGTACATCCAATATGCACTTCATTTAAAAATATTTTATCCTTGTCATTGATAATTTCTTGAACCATTTGATTTATAGCTTTTTTCTTGCCTCTAACTTTTTCCCAAACTTTTAATCCATCAACTGACATATTGATTATAGGCTTAATATTTAGCATGTTTCCAAACAAAGCTTCAGTACTGCTACAACGCCCACCCATATGTAAATAATCTAATGTATCAACTGTAAAATACAATTTATAATTAGGAATAATATTATTAATATTGCTAATTACTTCATCTATTGTGTCAAAATCATTTATAAAATTGTAAGCAAGCTTTACTAATGCTCCAGAACCTACACATAGATTCAATGAATCCATAACATATACTTTATTCTCTTCAAATTGACTAGCTGCTAGCTTGGCATTTTGTATAGTTGATGATACTTTTGATGATAAGCCTATATATATGATTGTTTTACCTGCATCAACAAAAGGTTTAAAAGCATTATAAAAATCTATGGGGGAAGGTGCTGAAGTTTTAGGCAGTATTTTTTTTTCTTTTACAAGGTTGAATAGCTGCTTAGGTGTTATTTCTATACCTTCTTTGTATGCTTCTTCAGCAAATGTGACAACTAGTGGGATGATTTCCACATCCATTCGTTTAATATCATGTGCTGTTAAATCACAAGTGCTGTCCGCAAATAGCTTTACATTATTCATAACATCCTCCAATATATTTATACATATACATTATAGTATGAAAAATTTAAAAGTACAAATATTATCCTCCTTTTTATTAAAACTTTTTGACAAATATATTACATTGTAGTATAATTTAAAAAACTGTGAACAAGGATATCACGGGTTTTCAAGTCCATTAGGGAAGAAAACTCGTTTTTTGATTTTTTTTTTGCATGATAATAAATTTTATTTTAAGAATTTAAATGAAAATATAGGAGCAAAAAATGGGAGATAAAAAAGTTATTTTTAGTGGTATGCAGCCCTCAGGTGCATTAACACTGGGTAATTATTTAGGGGCATTAAAGAATTGGGTTAAGTTACAGGATGAATACGATTGTTATTATTGTGTAGTAGATATGCATGCTATTACAGTTCCTAAGGAACCTAAAGATTTGCGAAGAAACACACTTGAAGTATTAGCAAATTATATTGCATCAGGCATAGATCCTGAAAAGTCAACACTGTTTATTCAGTCTCACGTATCGGCTCATGCAGAACTTGGTTGGGTTTTAAATAGTTTGTCTTATTATGGTGAATTGAGTAGAATGACTCAATTTAAAGATAAATCTAAAAGATTAGACTCAAATTCAATACCTGCAGGCTTATTTGTGTATCCTACATTAATGGTTGCAGATATATTGTTGTATCAGGCTGACTTAGTGCCAGTAGGTGAAGATCAAAGACAGCATTTAGAGCTTACAAGAGATTTAGCTGCTAGATTTAACAATCGTTTCAGTGAAACATTTAAAGTTCCAGATGCTTATATATCCTCAGAAGGTGCAAAAATAATGAGTCTTCAGGATCCGCAAAGCAAAATGTCTAAATCTGATAGTAATGAGAATGCATATATCTTATTGGTGGATAGTCATGATGCAATCAGAAGAAAATTTAAAAGAGCTGTAACGGATTCAATGGGTGTTGTTTCATATAATGATGAGCAGCCAGGAGTTAAAAATCTTATAAATATATATTCAAAAATAAGCGGTAAAACTTCGGAGACAATTGTTTCTGAATATGAAGGTAAGGGGTATGCTCAGTTTAAGGATGATGTTGCAGAAGTTGTGTTTGGTGAGTTAAAACCTATACAGGAGAAAATAAATTATTTATTGAAAAATAAAGATTATTTAGAGAAAATTTATTTGTTAGGAGCGGAGAAAGCTGAATATGTTGCAAGAAAAACCTTAAGAAAGGTATATAAAAAAATAGGATTTATACCTAGATAAAATTTACATTGAATTCTTTGGAGGATATATGATATTAATTAAAAATGGTTTCATAAAAACTATGGCAAATGGAGACATAGTTAATGGCCAAATATTGATAGAAAATGGAAAGATTAAAGATGTAGGAACTGATTTTAATTTGCAAGATAAATTAGAAGATATTGAAATTATTGATGCAAATGGCTTATTAGTAACACCTGGATTAATAGAAAGCCATTGTCATGTGGGAATGTGGGAAGAGGGTATAGGGTTTGAAGGTGAAGATGGTAATGAAGATGTTGAGCCAATAATGCCCCAATTAAGGGCTATAGATGCTATTAATCCAATGGATTTAGGTTTTACAGATGCTATAGAGGGAGGAGTTACTACTGTTGTAACTGGACCTGGAAGCGCCAATGTAATTGGAGGAACTTTTCTTGCTATGAAAACATTCGGCAAAAGAGTTGATAATATGGTTATTAAGAATCCTGTAGCAATGAAAGTTGCATTCGGCGAAAATCCAAAACGAGTTTATGATGAACAACGTAAATCCCCTGTTACTAGAATGGCAATAGCTGCTTTGCTAAGAGAAACATTATATGAAGCATTAAAATATATGGAAGATTTGGATGCATCAAAAGAAGATCCGGAAAGAGAACCTGATTTTGATATTAAGCTTCATTCACTGCTACCTGTAATGAGAAAAGAAATACCTTTAAAGGCACATGCTCATAGAGCTGATGATATTTTCACTGCTTTAAGAATAGCGAAGGAATTTGATTTAGATATTACTCTTGATCACTGCACTGAAGGACATTTAATAGTTGATGAATTAATAAAAGAAGGAAAACCAGCATTAGTAGGGCCAACATTTGGTTCAAGAGCAAAATATGAACTGAAAAATATAACTTTTGATACACCGAGGATATTAGTGGAAGCAGGTATTAAAATAGCAATAATAACAGATGCTAATGTTATTCCAATACAATATTTAGGTATGTGCGCTGGATTAGCTGTAAAAGCAGGTCTTTCTGAAAACGAAGCTTGGAAGGCAATTACAATTAATCCAGCTGAAATAATTGGTATCTCTGATAGAGTAGGAAGCATAGAGCCTGGAAAAGATGCAGACATAGTTATTTTTAAAGGCAACCCTCTTACAGATTTAGGATATGAAATTGCCATGACAATTATTGATGGAAAAGTTGTATATAAAAATAAAAAATTGAGTTTTAATTAATATTTAATAAAATATGTAAAGCATTAATAATTAGGAATAAGCTGATATATGGGTTGTTCACACATCGCTTTATATTATAAAATTTTTAATTTAAAAATAACTTGCAAAAATTATTAAATAATAATAAACTAGCATGTGGAAAAGAGAAAGTAGGGAAATTATGAAAAATAAAATAATTAATATAGCAGTAATCGCCCATGTTGATGCAGGAAAGTCCACATTAGTAGATGCTTTTTTGCAGCAAAGTGGTGTTTTTAGAGAAAACCAAGAAGTAGTAAACCAAGTTATGGATTCAAATGATATAGAACGTGAAAGAGGAATAACTATCTATTCTAAAAACTGTTCAGTAATGCATAACGGTATTAAAATTAATATTGTAGATACACCGGGACATGCTGACTTTTCTTCAGAAGTTGAGCGTATAATGAAAACTGTAGATACAGTAATATTATTGGTAGATTCAATTGAAGGTCCTATGCCTCAAACTCGTTTTGTTTTGCAAAAATCATTGCAGCAAGGCTTGAGACCAATACTTCTAATCAACAAAATTGATAAGAAAAATCATAGAGCAGAAGAAGTTGTAGATATGGTATTTGATCTTTTCGTTGAATTAAATGCGACCGATGAACAGTTGGACTTTCCCATATTATATGGAGTTGCAAAGCAAGGTATCGTTCAATATGAATTAGACCAACCAAGCGAAAATATAATTCCTTTATTTGATACAATAATAAATCATGTTAACCCATATCCTGATAGAGATGATGAGGATTTACAATTGCAAGTTTCATCATTAGCATATGATGACTATATTGGAAGACTGGGAATCGGAAGAGTGACTGCAGGTATTATTCGGGAAGGTCAAACAGTATCAGTAGCTAAATCTGATGGTTCTGTTGAAAAACAAAAAATATCTAATATATTTATTTATGAAGGGTTAAAAAGAATACAGGTGAGTGAAGCTCAAAGCGGTGATATTGTTGTAATTTCAGGTATATCAAATATTTCAATAGGTGATGCAATTTGTAATGAAAATCGTGTAATTCCTATGGAAACTATTAAAATTGATGAACCTACATTGTCCATGAATTTTTTAATAAACACTTCACCTTTTGTTGGAATGTCAGGTAAATTTGTAACAACAAGACATTTAAAAGCTAGGCTTGAAAAAGAATTAGAAGTAAATGTAGGCTTAAGGGTTGAATCTCTAGAAGGTGCTTTGGATGGATACAAGGTATCAGGTAGAGGAGAACTTCATTTATCAATTCTTTTGGAAAATATGAGAAGAGAAGGCTATGAAATAGCTGTATCAAGACCAGAAGTAATACTTCATAAAGAAGATGGTGTGGTTAAGGAACCAATTGAAAGAGTAATAATAAATGTACCTGAAATATATTCTGGTTCTGTAATATCAAAACTAAATATTAGAAAAGGTATTATGGAATCAATGTCACCAGATGGCAATTATGTAAAAATAGTTTATTTAGTTCCTACAAGAGGACTGTTAGGTTATAGAACAGAATTAATAAACGATACTAGAGGAGAAGGTACTATTGTAAGAAGCTTCGACCATTATGAGAAGTTTAAGGGAGAAATTCCTCAAAGACAAAATGGTGTTTTAATATCAAATGAACAAGGAGAAGCAATAGCTTATTCTCTTAACAGTATTGAAGAAAGAGGTACATTGTTCATTGGACCAGGTGAAGAAGTATATGAGGGTATGGTTATAGGTATGAATGCTCGAAATGAAGATATTGTAGTAAATCCATGTAAAGGGAAAAAACAATCTAATACCAGATCTTCAGGAGCAGATGATGCTATTAAATTGTCACCTCCTAGAATTATGACTCTAGAATCAGCACTAGAATTTATAAATGATGATGAATTAGTAGAGGTAACACCAGACAGTATTAGAATACGAAAAAGATATTTAACAGAAATGGAAAGAAGAAAACAAGGAAACAAGCTTAAAACAAACAATGATAATTAAAGCTTTCTGCTGTTTTATGGAAAATATATATTGACTAAATTTATATTGAAGTGTATTATATAAGTATAATTTAATAAAGTAATAGGTGCTCTAATTTTAGAGAGAATAGGGAACTAGGTGTAATTCCTAGACGGGCCCGCCACTGTAAAAGATTAGTTTTTATTATAATCCACTCCAATTTAGGGGGAAGGCAATAAAAATGTTTGAATCTGAGTCAGGAGACCTGCCTATTATGTTGAAAATCTGCTTCGAGTCAGCAGATTGTTTTGTTAGGATGTTGGAAAGTCCATACTATTTTTAGTATGGACTTTTTTGTTGTTGTATATACAATAAACCACCAGCTGAGCTGGTCATGATTTACATCGCTTTCCCCTATTGCTTTATACAATTTTAGAAAGGAGTAAAAATGAAAAAAGCTATACTAAAATCAATAGGAAATTTAGAGGTTGTTGAATGTCCTATATATTCAATAGGTACAAAGGAAATATTAATTAAAGTAAAGGCTTGTGGTATTTGTGGTGCAGATATTAAATCTTACAAACATGGACATAGGGATTTAACTCTTCCCAGGGTGTTAGGCCATGAAATAACAGGCGTAATCTTTGCTAAAGGTTCTCAAGTATCTGATAATTATGCTATTGGTAATAGAGTGCAAATATCTCCTGGAGTTTTTTGCAATAGTTGTGATTATTGTATTTCAAATCGCGACAATTTATGTAATCAGATGGAGATAATAGGATTTGACAGGGATGGAGGTATGCAGGAATATCTTTTGATGGATGAAAAATCTATAGCTAGTTCTATCATAAACCCTCTTCCTTCGGAACTCAGTTTTGAATTAGGAACTTATGCGGAACCTCTTGCATGTACCATGAATATGCAAGATAAAATGAATCTTGCAGTTGTAGATACTTTACTTATTATTGGTGCAGGTAGATTGGGAACTTTACATTATTTACTTGCTAAAGAGAAAAAAATACCAAATGTTATTGTAGCAGATATAAATTCCCAAAGATTAGACAATGAATTATTCGAGAACACTATAAATGTAATTGATAAAAATTTAAATTCAGAAATAAATGCTATTACAAAAAACCAAGGTGCTTGTGCGACTATTATATGTTGCTCTGTTCCTGAAGTATTGTCTTTGGCTATTACTAATACGAAGAAAAGTGGAATTATTGGATATTTTAGTGGATTTACTGAAGGAAGCATTTCTTTAAAGGAGTTGAACTTAATTCATTACAAAGAAATTACCATGGTGGGTTCTTATGGATGTAAAGAAAGTGACAATCTTAAAGCACTTCAATTATTAAATGAAAAACAAAATCTCTTTGAAAAAATAGATAGAGTCCTACTTCCAATTGATGAGATTGACAAAGGCATGAATCTATTAACTAACTACAAAACTTTATCAGTAATTATAAAAATGGAGGATTAAAAAATGGTAAAACAAATAGGAAGCAAAGAATTTGGCAACTACATAATGAAGCTAATAAATAAGGAAGATTTAAGTTCGCAAGAAGCTGAAATAGCTTTTATGTCCATCTTAAATAATGAGCAAACAGATATGCAGCAAGGAGCATTTCTTTCTGCCCTTACTGCAAAAGGAGCATCCATCAAAGAGATGGCAGCTTGCTGGAATGCAATTTACCATGTTGATACTGTAAAGCCTGAATTTAGCAAAGACTATAGTTTTGCAGATAACAGTGGTACGGGAATGGATACATTTAAAACATTTAATATAAGTACTGCAGCTTCAATAATTGCTGCGGCAGGCGGTGTCACAATGGCAAAACATGGCTCCAGAGCAATTACTTCGGTATGCGGTACCGTTGATTTACTTGAAACGTTGGGAATAGATATGGAAAGCGGCAGTGATGTAGTAGTAAAATCAATTGAATCAACAGGTATAGGAATTTTTAATGGTACAAGTTCAAAAATTCACCCTACTGCATTGGGAAGAATTCTATCGCAAATATCTTTTGGTACCGTACTAAATATATCTGCCTCTCTTGCTAATCCAGCTCTGCCAAAATTTGCAGTACGAGGAGTATATTCAAAAGACATGTTAAAACCGGTATGCCAGCTGATGAAGGAAATTGGTTATCAAAGGTGCATGATTATAAATGGACAAATAGAAAACTCATTTCAAGTAATGGATGAAGCTTCTACTTTAGGAATTACATATGTTTCGGAGTTATGTGAAGATGGTCAAATCAAAGAATATTCTTTTTCTCCAGAAGATGTAGGGCTAAGATATGGTATAGAATATGAATTAAGTCCTCTAAAATCTAGAGAAGAAGAAGCTGCAAGATTTGTTACTCTCATTAGAGGAAAAGATAAAAGCAGTAGACGTGATATTGTAGTTTTAAATAGCGGTTTAATTTTTCAAGTTATGGGCATTACAGACTCACTGAAAGACGGTGTAGACCTATCTATAGATATTCTCAATAATGGTAAGGCCTATGACAAATTAGAACAATGGATTATGGCACAAAGTACAGATGCTAAAGAATCAGCAAATACATTTGATCGATATGTAGGAAGGTGTATCTAGATGGATATGTATGTAATAAAATGTGACAAAGGATATTTGAAAATATCTACAGATCATACGTTTACAATTGTCTCTATTCAGAAAGCAAGTGTTTATATGGATGTAGCAACTATAGATAGTTTATTAGTAGAAATAGGTTTATTGACAAAAGACTTAACGAATATTAGAATTGCAAAATTGCAGGTAATTGAACAAGATTATTTCCGTAAATTGGGGAATGTAATATAATGCAAACAAAAAAGGATTTTCGAATTATTATAAATTCAAAATCCTTTTTTAATTATTAATTATTTAATTATAATTAAACTAATTAAGGAAATATTTTAGTTCTGCATACTTAATTCCAGCATTCTTTAATCTGGATATGTTAGGTTCTCATCAGTTAAGTTGCACAATACTTCGTTATAAAATTTCGATGCCTCAAATTTTGCCATGGATAAATTCATATCTAAGTAATTTCCGCAGGAACGTATATCAGCACCTGGCACAGGAGCATTAAAATTCATAATAAAATAAAACATTTCCTTAATAATGTAAACAACATCATTAGATTTTAAATCTCCTTTAAAAATTACATAAAAACCAGTTCTACAGCCCATTGGTCCGAAATATATAGTTTCTTTGTCATAAACACTGTGATTCCTCAAAAATGTAGCACCTAGATGCTCAATTGTATGAATTTCTGCTGTATTCATAACAGGCTCTCTATTTGGTTCTTTCATTCTTATATCAAAGGTAGTTACAATATTTTCATCCACAGCATCTTTTCTTGAAACATATATGCCGCGTTTTAAGTTTAAATGATTTACTTGAAAACTCTCAATTTTTTTCATATCTACTCCCATTTTAATTATAAGCTTAAAATTTAAATTTTGTATTGTATTATAATTGTACATTCAAATTAATAAAAAGTAAACCAAAAAGATTGAAAAATGAATTTTTTAATGTTATAATAGCTTTATAGTTCCTATTTGTAATTTTAGGAGGGAAATATGAGAGCAAAAGATTATATTATGATAATGCAAAATATTTTGCATCAAGTTGATGAAGGAGTACATGTATTAGATGATAAAGGTAATACAATAATATATAACGAATCTATGTCTCATCTTGAAAAGATGGATTCAAAGGATGTTATTAAAAAACCATTTAAAGATGTTTTTAAAAATTTAAATCAAGATAATAGTACATTGCTTAGAGCATTGGAATTAAAGAAAAGTACTTATAATAAAAAACAAACTTATTTAAATAAAGATGGTAAAGAAATTACTACTATTAATACCACAGTTCCGATTATTATAGACAATGAAGTAAAAGCAGTTGTAGAGGTGGCAAAAAATATTACAAAAATTCAGGAAATGTCCCATACAATATTAGAATTACAAAAAGAAATTGAAAAACCAGAAAAAGCAAAATCCAAGAAAATAAAAACTTATAATTTTAAAAATATTATTGGTAAAAGTGAAAATTTTATGGAAGTTATTAATAGAGCGATGAAAGCTTCCAATAGTCCAGCTTCTGTTTTTATTTATGGTGAAACAGGGACAGGCAAGGAGCTTATTGCCCAAAGCATTCACTTTGACGGGGAGAGGAAAAATAAACCATTTATTGCGCAAAATTGTGCAGCATTGCCTGAATCTTTACTTGAAGGATTGTTGTTTGGTACATCTAAAGGTGGATTTACTGGTGCAGTTGATCGAGCAGGATTATTTGAACAAGCTAATGGCGGAACATTGTTATTAGATGAAATTAATTCCATGCCCTATGAGCTTCAAGCAAAGCTTTTGAGAGTATTACAAGAAAATTATATAAGACGAGTTGGTGGAACAAAGGATATACCAATAGATGTAAGGATTATTTCAACATGTAATGAACCTCCAAATGAAATTATAGCGAATGGTAAAATAAGGAAGGACTTATTTTACAGATTAAATATTATATCATTGAACATACCTCCATTAAGAGAAAGAAAAGATGATATAATAATGTTAGCTGAAAAATTTATACATAAATACAATGAATTATATGATAAAAATATATTGGTTTTAGATGATTCAGCAAAAGAAAAGCTTATTAAGTACGATTATCCAGGCAATGTAAGGGAATTAGAAAATATTATTATGGGCGCAATGAGCATGGTTGAAGATGAACATTTATTAACGGGCGACAATTTAATAATTGATGAAAGTGCCTTAAACTATATAGGACATGATAATTATAATGATATTGGTGATTGCGGAATAAATGAATATTTGGAAAGTTTAGAAAGGGAAATAATTATAAAAGCATTAGAAAATTATAATAATAATGTTTCTAGAGCAGCGCAATATTTGAAAATTAAGCGACAGACATTGCAACATAAAATAAAAAAATATAATATAGGGTAAAAGTTATATTGAAAAAGCAAATTTATTTGCGTTTACTGCAAAATATTTTGCCTTTTTAAATAATTTTACAATAGAATCATTTGCTTTTTTATTAATTAAATATGTAAGTATAAATGTTTATATAATGGAAAAGTTAATATAGGTTGAAATTTAGGACATTGTGGTGAATTATTTTTTAAAAAAAATTGTCTTAAATAAAACTGTAAAGTTGGCATGGAAATTGCTAATATTATATTGTGAAGTTAAACATATTATATGAATTAGGAGGAAACACACAGATGCAAAATGTAAAAGTTATAATTTGGGGACTTGGCGCTATGGGCGGCGGTATGGCTAGAATGCTATTAAAGAAAAAAGGTGTTGACATAGTTGGCGCTGTTGGTAGAGGCGCAAAAATTGGAAAAAGTATGTATGAGTTAATTGGTGTTGAAAGAGGGGACAGACCAGAAGTATTAGTTGGCTCACCAGAAGATGTTATTAAAGAAAAAGCAGCTGACGTAGTACTTTGCTGTACAGATTCTTACACTAGCAAAGCATTTGACAGATTAAAATTTGTATTAGAGAAAAAAATAAACGTAGTATCAAGTGCAGAAGAAATGGCTTATCCACAAGCTCAATCACCTGAACTTGCAAAACAATTAGATGAAATAGCTAAAGCTAATGGAGTTTCAATAATTGGAACTGGTATTAACCCAGGTTTAATAATGGACTTATTAGTAGTAGTTATGACAGGATGCTGTGAATCAGTTGATTCTATTCTTTCAAGAAGAGTAAACAGTTTATCACCATTTGGACCTACTGTTATGGAAGAACAAGGTATTGGTTTACCTGTTGATGTATTCAAAGAAAAAGTTCAGAATGGTACATTAGCTGGTCACGTTGGATTCCATGAATCAATCAATATGATAGCAGAAGCTATTGGTTGGAAAGTTGATAAAGTAACTCAATCAATGGATCCTATAGTAACAGATGTAGATAGAAAATCTCCTTATGGATTTGCAAAAGCTGGAGATTGTGCAGGTGTTGCAATGAAAGGATTTGGATATGTTGATGGAGAATTAAAAATTGAAATGGATCATCCACAACAAATTGAACCAGAACAAGTTGGAGTACAAACAGGTGATTATGTAATAATCAAAGGCGTTCCAAATATTAATATGGTTAACTCTCCAGAAGTTCCAGGAGGAATTGGAACAATTGCAATGTGCGTTAATACTATTCCTCATATCATTAATGCTAAACCAGGTTTACATTCTATGATTACTATACCTGTTCCAAGAGCAATAATGGGAGATATGAGAGATCTTATAGATCCTGAATGCAAAATAGTAAAATAGTAATAAATTAAATAATTATTAAAATATGCATATAAGATAAAGAAAGAACTTCTTTATCTTATAATTTATAGTAATAAACTTGTATATGATTAATTTTAATCAATATAAAAATATATTAGAAGAGGAGTGTTTATCAAATGGTAAAAAAAGGTGAATGGGTTTTAATACACAAAGTTGTATTAACTCCTGAACAAAGAGCACCACAGGTTCCTGATGATACAAAAAAAGTTCCTTTAGAATTATGGGTAAAGGGATACTTACAACAAGATGCAAATATAGGAGATGAAGTTACTGTTTTAACTAGAACAAAAAGATTAGAAACTGGAAAATTGTTAGAAGTTAATCCATATTACAAACATGATTTCGGTAAATTTGTTCCTGAATTGTTAGCAGTTGGTGATCAAGTAAGAGAAATATTATTTGGAGGTGCTGACAATGAGTAAAGATATGAGTTATGCAGCGGTAATGGCTAGAAAACCAGAAATAATGAAGAAATCAATAGGTATTGACTACTCTGATTTTGAAAGTGGTTCAATAGCTTTTGATTATGAAAAAATGATGAGAGAAACAGGATATTCTCTTGAAGAAATACAAAAAATACAAGCTGAAACTGGAGTGGGTAATACTCCTATATTAGAGCTTAAAAATTTAACTGCATTGGCAAGAAAATGCGCAGCTCCTGGAAAAGGTGCAAGAATATTCATAAAAGACGAAGCGTCTAATCCGTCAGGTAGTTTCAAAGCAAGAAGAGCAGCAACAGCTGTTTATCATGCTAAGAAACTTGGATATAAAGGTGTTATAGCAGCTACAAGTGGTAACTACGGAGCAGCAGTTGCTTCTCAAGCAGCTATGTTGGGATTAAAATGCATTATCGTTCAGGAATGCTATGACTCAAAGGGAGTTGGGCAGCCTGAAATAATTGAAAAAGCAAGAAAATGCGAAGCATTAGGCGCAGAAGTTATTCAGCTTTCTGTAGGCCCTGAATTATTCTATTCTTTCCTTGTACTTCTTGAAGAAACAGGATATTTCAATGCTTCATTATACACTCCATTTGGTATAGCTGGAGTTGAAACTCTTGGTTATGAAATAGCAATGCAATTCAGAGAAAAACACGGCAAGGATCCTGATGCAGTAGTTGTTACAAATGCTGGTGGCGGTAACTTAACAGGTACTGCAAGAGGACTTATAAAAGCTGGAGCACAGTCTAAAGTATATGCAGCAAGTGTTGATTTATCAGGTTTACATATGGCTGCTGATACGCAATTTAATAAAAAATCATTTACAACAGGTCATACAGGATTTGGTATGCCATTCTCTACATGGCCAGATAGATCAGACGTTCCACGTTCTGCAGGAAGACCATTGAGATATATGGACAGATACGTAACTATACATCAAGGTGAAGTATTCTATATTACTGAAACATTAGCAGTTCTTGAAGGATTAGAAAAAGGACCTGCTGGAAACACTGCATTAACAGCAGCTTTCTCATTAGCACAGGAAATGGATAAAGATCAAATGATAGTAGTTCAGGAAACTGAATACACAGGAGCTGGTAAACACGTTCAGCCACAGTTGTCATTTGCTAGAGAAAATGGTATAGAAATATTGTTTGGAGATCCAAAAGATGAAGTTCCAGGTAAAAACATCATCTTACCTTCTCATCCTTCAATGATAAAAGCTAAAGATGCAGATTTAAATCATATGAGAAAATCATTAATTAAAAATGCATTGAAAATTAATGTGGAACCAACTGAAGCTGATATAGAATTTTTAGCTGAAGAAACAAATTCATCTGTAGAATTTGTAAAAGAAGCAATTGCTTCTTTAGAATAATGCAGATCGATTTATTTAAGTTATAAGATTTCCCAAGGCGTATATGTCTATACGCCTATTGGGGATTTTTGTGAAAATTGTTTTTAATTTAACATATTACATCATTTGGTGTATAAATAAATAACCATAATTTGAAATTATTAACGGAGGAATTAATATGAAAAGAGCAGATGATTTCGAACAAAGAAGAGCTCACCTAGCTAACTTATCAGATCAAGAATTGTATGATAGATTTTGGAATTTAGCTGACCAAATAACTGAACCTCTTCTAGAATTAGGAAGAAAAAACACTACACCTTCAGTTGAAAGAAGTGTATTATTAAGAATGGGATTTTCAAGTCTTGAAGTTAAACCTATAGTAGAAGGTGTTATGAATAAAGGTTTAATGGGTAAAGGTGCTGGAAATGTTGTTTGGAGATTATCACAAAAACTTGGTGTTTCTGTACGTGAAGCTGGTCTTGAACTTGCTAATGGCAGACACTGGGATGACGTAGATACATTATTTTAGGGAGGAATAAGCATGAAACTTGATCCAAATAAGAAGTTAGATATTAAGGAACTTTTAAAAGATTTAGATAAATATGAACCAAAAAGACGTGGATGGCATTGGAGAGATGGCAGAAACGAAAAAAGAACTGTTGGTGATTTTGAATATTTAGAATCATCAGAAAGTTTAAAAAATTCTGTTCCATTACCAGGAAGTCGTGGATTTGGATATATAGATCCTCAACCAGACTGTGTTATCACTACAGAAATTGCATCTGGTAGATTTGAAGATGATATTAGAAGAATGCGTATGGCTGCATGGCACGGTGCTGACCACTTAATGGTTATCAGAACTGCTGGACAGTCACATATTGACTCATTACTTGAAGGAACTAACCAAGGTATTGGTGGTATCATGGTTACAAGAAAGCAAGTAAGAGCAAGTAGAAAAGCTTGTGATTTAATTGAAGAAGAAGTGGGTCGCCCAATTAATTTCCATTCATATATTTCAGGTGTCGCAGGTCCTGATATTGCCGTTATGTTTGCTGAAGAAGGCGTTAACGGTGCTCACCAAGACCCTCAATACAATGTATTATATAGAAATGTTAATATGGTTAGATCATTCTGTGATGCTTGTGAAGCTAAGAAAATTATGGCTTGGGCTGATATGCTTCAAATAGATGGTGCTCATAATGCTAATGCTACAGCTATGAAAGCATGGAAGGTTATGCCTGAATTAATGGTACAACATGCTATTAACTCATCATTCTCTAGAAAAGTTGGAATTAAGCCTGAAAACATAGCGTTATCAACTGTTCCACCTACAGCTCCTCCAGCTCCTGCAATGAGATTAGACTTACCATATGCAGTTGCTCTTCGTGATTTGTTTAAAGATTACAAGATGAGAGCTCAACAAAATACTAAATACATGGAATCAGATACTCGTGAAGCTGCAGTTACTCATACAATGAATATGATGATTTCAAGACTTACAAGTGCTGATATTCAATCAACTATCACTCCTGATGAAGGAAGAAACGTACCATGGCATTATAACAACATCGCTGGTATAATGACTGCAAAACAGTCACTTACTGGTATGGATGGCTTAAGAGAAATGGTAAAATTAGATAGAGAAGGACCATTAGGAAAAGAAGTAAGAGAACTTAAAGAAAGAGCTATATTATTTATGGAAGAAATTCTTGAAGTTGGCGGATTCTTTAAAGCAGTTCAAGAGGGTTTCTTCGTTGACAGTGGTAAATATCCTGAAAGAAACGGTGACGGTATAGCAAGAGAAATCGAAGGTGGTATCGGTTATGGTTTCGTTTATGAAAGAGATGAAGATTATTTTGCACCTGTATCAGTTCACTTTGGATATAACAATATTCCTGAACAATTTGCAAAAGCAAGTGATGCTATAGGCGGAGATACTTTTGAAGATCGTTCAAAGATTCAATATATTGATGAATTAGATGAACATGACAATGTTAATACAAGACTTAAAGAAGTAGAAAAATATTACGATACTAACCTTGTTAAACCTGAAGTTGAATGGAGAGCAGATGGTACTGTATTATTATCTATATTCTTACCATTAGATGAAAGAACAGCAGAATTCGCTGCTATCAAATGCGGTGAAAAAATGGGTCTTGAAGATGTAACAGTAGTTCATAAACAAATGATGCATCCATCTGAAGGTACTTACTGTGAAGTTAAGGGTAAAGTAAACTTTGATATTGATATTAATGAACTTGTTATTCCTGAAAAAATCCCAGTATTATCCGAAGAAGAAATAAGGGCTGATATTCAAGAAAAACCATTATTCATTGTTGCAGCTACAGTTGGCGAAGACGAACATTCAGTTGGATTAAAAGAAACCTTAGATATAAAACATGGTGGTATCGAAAAATTCGGTATTAAATATGAATATTTAGGAACTTCATGTCCTGTTGAAAAATTAGTTGATGCTGCTATTGAAACTAAAGCTGATGCAATACTAGTTAGTACAATAATTACTCATGATGATGTTCATATTAAAAACATGAAGAAAATCAATGATCTTTGTATAGAAAAAGGTATTAGAGATAAAGTTATTTTAGTTTGTGGTGGTACACAAGTTACTAATGAAATAGCTATTGAAGCTGGTTGTGATGCTGGATTTGGTAGAGGAACTCACGGTATTGACTGTGCTAGTTTCTTAGTAAAGAGAAGAAGGGAAATGAATGCATAGTGAAAATTGACGTATTGGTAGCTGAAATTGGCAGCACCACTACAGTAGTAAATGCATTTAATGGTATAGGCACTCCTTGCCCAAGTTTCGTTGGGCAAGGACAGGCGCCTACCTCTGTGTTAGAAGGCGATGTAACGGTTGGACTTAATGGCGCTATTAATAGCTTGAAGGAGAATCTACATGCTGATGATATAACATGGGGAGATATGCTTGCTACAAGTAGTGCTGCTGGTGGTTTAAAAATGACTGTACATGGTCTAGTTTATGATATGACCGTACGCGCTGCAAAGGAAGCAGCCCTTGGAGCCGGTGGTATCATAAAGATGGTTACTTCTGGAAGATTAAGAAGAACTGACTTGAAAAAAATACAAGAAGTAAATCCTAATATAATTCTTGTTGCTGGCGGTGTGGACTATGGCGAAAGAGATACAGCTCTTTACAACGTAGAAATGATTCTTTCAATGGGATTAAAAACACCGATAATTTATGCAGGCAATATTGAAAATCAAGAAGAAGTAAAATTAATGTGCGAAGAAGCTGGAGTTCAATTATATATTGTAGAAAATGTATATCCAAAGATTGATATGCTAGTTGTCGAACCAACAAGAAAAGTAATTCAAGATGCTTTTGAAGAACATATTATTCACGCACCTGGTATGACTAAAGTACGTGATTTAGTTAAAGGACCAATCATTCCAACTCCTGGTGCAGTAATGGAAGCTGCAAAAGTATTAAAGGAAGATTTAGGTGATTTAGTTATTTTTGATGTTGGTGGTGCAACTACAGATGTACATTCTGTAACTCCAGGAACGGATGAAGTAAATTTAATTTTAATAAGTCCTGAACCTGAAGCAAAAAGAACAGTCGAAGGTGATTTAGGAGTATTTGTTAATGTAAATCACGTTGTTGAAAAAATAGGCATTGAAGAACTTAAAAAAGAATTTCCAGATACAGATGAATTACTTGCTAATTATAAGCCTATCCCTGAAAGCGACAGAGAAAAGCAATTTGTAGAAAGATTAACTTTAGAAGCTGTTTTGACATCTCTAGAGAGACATGCTGGACATATACGTTATTTATATGGAGCAAATGGCAAAAAGAAAGTTGCAGAAGGCAAGGATTTAACTGCAGTAAGATATATTATTGGAACAGGCGGAGCTTTAACAAGATTACCTAATAGAGTTGAAATATTAAGTAAAGTACGTAATTATAGTAAGGGACTTGAATTATTTCCTAATGAAACTGCAAAGGTATTAATAGATGAAGATTACATTTTATCTTCCTTAGGAGTGTTATCTAAAAAGTATCTTGAAGACGCTCTGCTTTTAATGAAGAAAAGTTTAAGAATATTATAATTAGGAGAATGATTATGTATCCAAGGTTAGTAATAGATTTAAATAAAATACAAAATAATCTAGATAAAACTATTGAAATGGTAAAGGATAAAGCAGGTTGCTCTTTAATGATTGTAACAAAGGGCTATTGTGCTGATGAAGAAGTATATAAACTCCTTGATGCTTCAAATATAGATTATTTGGCTGATTCTCGTGTTCAAAATTTAAAAAAATACGTAAAATCTAAAAAAGAAAAAGTTCTTTTAAGACTTCCAATGGGTTCAGAAGCTGATGATGTTGTTCGCTATGCAGATATTTCATTAAATTCTGAATTGTCCACAATAAAGAAACTAGATGAAGCTGCAAGAAAACAAGAAAAAATTCATAAGATTGTATTAATGATTGATTTAGGAGATTTAAGGGAAGGTATTTTCTTTAAAAATGAAGATGAAATTTATTTTACTGTTGAAGAAATACTAAAACTTAATAATGTTAAACTTGTTGGCATGGGAGTTAATTTAACTTGCTATGGTGCAGTTATACCTAAAAGAGATAATTTAACACAGTTAATTAATATTGCTCATGATATAGAGCAAAAATATAATTTAAAATTTGAGATAATATCTGGAGGTAATTCTAGTTCTTTACATTTAATAGATAAAAATGAGCTGCCAGAAGGAATTACTAACTTAAGAGTTGGAGAGGCATTTTTATTAGGTGATGAAACTGCTTACAGTCAGGTACTAGATGGCTTCTACGATGATGCTTTTGTGCTTGAAGCTGAAATAATAGAATTAAAAGAAAAACAATCTGTTCCAATTGGAGAAACTGGTGTTGATGCTTTTGGAAACAGACCTGTATATGAAGATAGAGGAATAATTAAAAGAGCCATATTAGCAGTAGGTAAACAGGACGTAGATTCTGATAACTTGCATCCTATAGACTCTAATATAGACATACTAGGCGGAAGCTCAGATCATTTGATATTGGACGTGACAAAATCGGATAAGGAATATAAGGTTGGAGATGTAATTCAATTTAAACTTGCTTATTCCAGCTTGTTAAGATCCACAACAAGTGCGTATGTTGATAGAACTTATGTAAGATAAAAAAAGGCGTAATGCCTTTTTTTTATCTTAATTTATAGTTTTTATTTGTATATTAAATTGTTTTACAAAAAAAATTCCCTTGCGTTAATTCGTCCCTGCAAAAGCAAAGACTATTATCTAAACAAATCACTACGAGTTTCTGTCTTTGATAATGTTATATAAGAGTATCTTCTTCTATGCGATAAATCAACAATCAATCAGGCTGAATATGACATTCACGATGTCCTTTACAGTTACATGACGATGATCTTTATATTCAACAGCAAGAGGATTTCCAGCTGCAAACGTACGGATTACATTATCAAGAAGTTTAGAATGTTAATTTAATTGTGATAAAATATATAGAAGGAAGGTTGAAAAGAGAAAAAGCCACTTGATGTAAAATATCGCTATCATGCTTTAATAGCTAATTATATGGGATTTAGGGAATGTCATATAGAGTCTGACTGATTGCTTATTTATGCTATTGATAATGGGAATTTGATTTTAGCATTATCACGCACAGGAACTCATTCAGATTTATTTTAACAAACTAATACAAGATATTAATAAAATAATCATTCTAATTCAATAAAACGAATATAATGTAAAATCATTTTGATTATTACGAAAAAAAGATAGAAAAATTTCAAATATATTTTTCTATCTTTTTGTATGTCAATTTTAATAGGAATATTAAGTGATTATTAAGATTCACGACAAGAAAGTATGTTGATAGAACTTTTTAAAAAATTATTTTTTTAGCTACGCCTAAATTAATAATAGAAAAATAAGCCATCAGCGATGTTGAATGTATATTAAAAGTGTTATATAATTATTTTAAGATAGAATGTTATTGATAATATACCAAATGGACATCAGATGAATTAATAATGGAAAAATTAAAGGGGGGGATATTATGTTTTTTATTTTAACGGGGGATAATAAACAAAAATTAAAGTTTGAACGGCTTTATAAGAAATACAATAAAGTTATGTTTTATGTGGCAAATAATATTTTACAAGATGAGTGTTTAGCAGAGGATGCAGTACAGCAAGCATTTATAAATATATATAAAAATTTAGATAGAATTGATGAAAGTGATTGTCGCAAAACAAGAAATTTTTTAGTTATTATATGTAAGAACGTTTCAATAGATATGTATAATCAAAGAAAAAAACATGCAGAAGATCAATTAGATACGAATATGCCATACGAGGGAGAAAGTGTATCTGACATAGTTATAAGTACTGCTAGTATTGATGAACTTCATAAGCTGGTAGGGAAATTGAATTCTATTTACCAGGAGGTAGTTTTTCTTAAATTTATTTATGATTTTTCTGTTGAGGAAATTGCCAATATGAAAAATATTAATACAAAAACTGTGCAAAAAAGAATTGAACGTGCCAAAAAGCAACTTATAAAGTTGTTAAATAAGGAAGGTGAGTTGAATGGATAAAAAAGAATATATTGCCGATAAAGTTCTTGAAGAAATGCTAAAGGCAGCAGCATCTGATATTGAAGATAAAACAGTGGAGAGTTTATTGAAAGGATATACAGGGCAGGATCATGAATTTTCGGAACGACATATAAAAGAAATAGAAAAGCTTTTTGCACGGGAAAGAAAGGATCATTTTCATAGAAAATTAAAATTTTTTTCAAAACGTGTCGCAATAATATTGCTTATCATTACAGCATTAAGTGCAGTTACAATTGGTAGTGTAGATGCATTGAGAGTCAGGTTTATTAATTTTATAATAGAAATGAGAGAGCGAGATACAGATATAAAATTTATAGATGATAGTATGAAATCTATCTCATATTCATTTGAAAATATAACTTTAGAATATATTCCAGAGGGTTTTGAGCTCGAAAAAAGCAGTGCAATAGAACAAAATTTAAATTTAAAATTTGTAAAAGGGCAAGAATATTTTAATTTGAATTCTAGAGATATCTCAAACTCATTTTCTATTGACACAGAAAATGCTTCAGTAAAACAATTACTAATAAACGGTAGGGATGCACTATATAGTATAAAGGAAAATAATAAGATTTTGGTTTGGCATGATGACAATATGGCATATATCATGACAGGGAATATTAGTGAAACTGATATGATAAAAATAGCAGAAAATATAAAAAAATAAAAATCTAACAAATTATTTAAAAACTTGTCGCAATTTCCTCTTTATTTTGGTTATTATATATGAAATCAATTTTAAGGAGGATTTCTTATGAAAAGGAAAACAATATCATTATTACTTCTTGCATTTATTATGGTTTTAACTAATTCCATATATGCAAATACTTATGCAATGATTGTAGATTTAATAGAAAATACTACAGTAACACCATATTATACTACAATATTATGGGTTTCAAATGGTTTAAAACACGAATCTGATGGGAAATTAATTTGTCAAGGAGATACAAATGTTCAGCAGGGATATATTGCAGGAGTAAAAATGGAATTGCAAAAGTTATCTGATAGTTGGACAACCATCAAAACTTGGGATTCTACAAGTGATGATAGCGAAATGTATCTATACAAGGAATGGTATGTTGTAAGAGGTACATATCGTCTAAAGCTTACCCATACTGCGCTAAACAGTTCAGGTAGAGTTGTTGAAACCGTAATAAAATACAGCAATATTGTTACTTATTAAGAACTTATTTATTCATATCCAAGGATATGGTTAAATATAAATAAGAATTTTTTAAGAAAGGAGTGATAAATAAAATTTCATAAGAAGGGAGGGGATATAAAAAAATTGATAATATAAAAGACTCTTAAATATCTCAAAATTCTATGCTCGGTCAAAGTACAGAAAAGATATTAACAGAGTATCTATAAGTTAATTATATTTTAGTTAAGATGTTTTTACAATATAAGAATTATTGCGAAAAATTAGCTGACAATATTATAGAAAAATAAAAACATATGATTATAGGAGGATTTTATGAAAAAAGTTATTAGTATTTTACTTATAATGTTGATGGTAACTTCAATTAATACTTTTGCATTTTCTGAAATGAATGTGAAAGAAAATGTATTTATAGCAAATGATGAGCAACTTATAATTATTAATGAGTTAGTCAATAAAAATTTATCTATGGGAGAAGTTTTTAGTATTGTTTGCCCAGAGTTCCTAGAAAAACTGGAAAGTAAAGATATGTTATATGATGAACCGTTTGATAAAGATATTATAAATAATTCACAAGAATATATTTATGCGTCTAGCCCACATGTAGCCAATATCACCAATTATGGTAATTCAATAAAATTTTCATCCTCTATAGATACTGGTTTTACAAGACCAAATATTAACATTGAGGCAAGGATATATAATAGAAATACAGGTGAAATTGGAGCTTATGCTTGGAAAGAATTAGAGAATTCTACAGGAATTGATGTTGTTGGAATTGCAGACCCTCCTACAGGAACATATTATACATGGTCACAAGCAAAATGGATTTATGATCATACAGGTCACTGGGAGACAAGTAATGCGACAAGTGTAGACTTGTATTATTATAATCCTTTTCAATAATTGGAAAAATAATACTGAAGAATAGATTTTAATTTTTCTTCAGTATTATTTTATATTTTGAATTTTAAATTATTTAGAATATAAAATAAGATTATATTTAATTGTTAGCTTTATTTGTTTGAAACGGGCAATAGGTTAAGGAGATAATAGAGAAGGCTATTTTTGTTTGACAAAAAAATATTGATAAAACAAAATATATCATTGAAACTTTCTAAAAGTGGAGTTAAATATTATTTCGCTAAATAAATATGTTGGTGATTTTGCACGAGTTTAATTATATATGGGAGTTCGTAAATTAAAAATTCTTATAATTGATAACTTGTCGCAATTTCCTCTTGAATTTTGTTATTATATATGAAAGACTTTTTATTTTATATTGTAAGTATACGTTTTTATATATTAATAAGTAAAAGATGAAAGGAAGTTTAATTATGAGAAAAACTATTAGTATATTAGCATTATTTTTAATTTTTTTGGCAGCTTTTGTCGCTTGTGATAAAACTATGACAGATAAGGAAATCCAAATCCCAGATGAATATTTAGATTTTTCCAATGAAGATACAAGAACGTATATTGAAGATGAGGAAGCGATAGAAAGTTTTGAGAAATTTTTTTATGTAAACAATGTTGTTGATAGTGAGTGCTATTTGATAGATAAAGAATTGAATGTTTCTGTTTATTTAGCTGATGATATATATCAAAAAGATGTAAAAAATATTGAGCTATTTTTTACGAAAATTTTGATATTAAAGCAATATGAAACATATCCTGTCCCATATGGAGATTTATATAATAATAAGATAGATTATGATACATGTATTTTAAGAATTTTTTTCGAAGATACACTTTTAATTTATGATAAATATGATTTTAATGAATGTAATTTTGAATATTATGAAAATGTGTTTTTAGATATACCATCAAGAAATTATTCAGATGATTATTCCGATAAAGTAATAGAGAATTTAAAAGAAAATATAAAAAGCATAAATGAGATAAATGTTATTAAGCCTTTCAGAGCTTATTCTATAATGTTTCTAATTGATACAAAAAGTAAACTAGAGAATGAGGATTTGAAATATGTTAAAAATATTATAGAGTCAAATTTAGAAATTAAAGAAGATATAAACTCATATGTTGGTATTATAGTTCAATTAACATCAGATTCAGATGTATACGAAGAGTTTACTTATTTAAACAATGGTAATGGTTGGAATAATGAAAAGTGGGAGAATATTGATTTTACTAGTGAAGCGTTAATTTACTAAAAGTGACAATATTATTAATTATTTTTGTTCGGTAAAAATATAAAAATTATACACTGTCAGTCAGTCGCTCTATCAAGCGGATTTGCCCCCAGATTGGCCTAGATAAAGTTAAGGATTATCTTGGATGTAGACAAAATCAAAGACTATAGTGATGGACGGAGATAGGTTATAAATTTAAAAAGATAGAAAATTTCAAACGTATTTTTCTATCTTTTTGTATATTTATCTTACTTCTTCAATTGTTTTTACAATACTATGTGTGATAGGTTTCCATTCGATTTTTTTGAACAATGCAACAATTGAAATTGGTACATATGTAAAAATAAATAATGGAAATGTAAATGTGTAAAATATTTTCTTTCCTGCTGTTGTTTTTATTTCATTCCATTCTGATATTGTTGTCAATAATCCTAATACATAAACAATTACATAGGAATTGATAAATGACATAATCATTGCTCCAGTAGTTTCTTGAATTATCAAAGGAGATGTTTCAATATTTATCAAGCCTACTACTAAAAATGCAAAATTAATAAATGCGCTTAATATAGATAATATCAATGCTGGTGCAATTGTCACAAACATATCATAACAACAGAAACTTTTCTTTTTAAAGATATTTTTTATTAATTGGCCGCTATATTTTGCAAATACTTGATAAAATCCTTTTGCCCATCGCAATCTTTGATTCCATGATTGCTCAAAGATGTAAGGTTGTTCATCATAAATTTTTGCTTTGTCACAATAGCCAATACATTCTCCTTGAATTGCATTATCAATTGAAAATTCGATATCTTCAGTTAATAAATGATGTTTCCACCCATTATTTTTCTTTATTATATCATCATGAACTAAAAAGCCTGTTCCTGATATTGCACAGCCTGTTTTTAATATCATTCTAGAATTGTTAAGGTATCTAGCCTCTCTTAAAAACCAAAGTGAATAACCTGCAGAAATCCAATTAGTATCATAATTTTTTGAATTTCTATAGCTTGTTACTATTTTATAACCATTGTCAAATACTTTATTCATTTCTGCTACATAGTTTTCATCTAGTAAATTATCTGCGTCAAATACAAAATATCCTTCATAGCTATCATATTGTGTTTTATCCATCAATATCTTAAAAGCATAATCTAATGCATAACCTTTACCAACTAGGTGCTTATTATATCTTTCAAAAACTGTTGCTCCTGCAGCTTTAGCAACTGCTGCAGTATCATCAGTGCAGTTATCTGCAACAACATATATATCAATAAGTGATGATGGATAATTTTGCTTCTTAATACTCTTAATTAAATTACTGATTACAGCGCTTTCATTTCTTGCAGCAATAATTACTGCATATTTATGTTCTTTTTTTGAAATGAAATCTGGACTTTTATAAACTAATGCCACTAAGACATAAAAAACCTGATATAAATAAAATCCTGTAAACAATAGAAAAATTATTAAATTAAACCCGCTTATAAACGATAACAATTTATTCCCTCCATTACTACAT
>JAQVWY010000021.1 GCA_028709465.1 Tissierellia bacterium
TTCGTTATAGCTGAAATTGATAAAAAGGTTAAAGAACTTGCAGAAAAAATAAAAGCAGGAAACCTATATTAAAATTCTTATTAAATATGAGTGAATGCTCATATAATAATATATATGAGGAGAATTATTATGAAAAAAATGCAAATATTTGAACCGGCAATGCTGTTCAACAGGTGTGTGTGGTTGTGACTACGGTGTAGGATGTTGTTAGGAGGGAATTATGATTGACATTTTGAAAGCATTAGCTGACGAATCAAGATTACGAATTTTATCTCAAATATTGAAATCTGAAATGTGTGTCTGTGAAATTGAACAATGCTTGGGACTTACTCAGTCCAATGCATCAAGACATTTGAACGTACTTAAAAAAGCAGGAATTTTAGACAGCTACAAAAACGCTCAGTGGACATATTACAAAATAAGCGAAGATTTTATAAATGAAAATAAGGAATTATATGATTATTTAAAAATAAAAATCAGTACACTTCCTTGTTATGCAGATGATTGTACTAAATATGAAAACTGCAAACTGCAGGACTTATGTAACAAATGATTGGAGGATTATTATGGGTAACGAAAATGCATCTGGTATAGGATTTTTTCAAAAATATTTAACATTATGGGTTGCACTATGTATGTTGGCTGGGGTTTTAATAGGCAGATTTTTACCTTCAATTCCGGAATTTTTCGGTAAGTTTGAATATGCAAATGTTTCAATACCAACTGCAATATTAATTTGGGTGATGATTTATCCAATGATGATGAAAGTAGATTTCCAAAGCATTAAGAATGTAGGAAAAAACCCAAAAGGATTGTTTGTAACATGGATAACTAATTGGGCTATAAAGCCATTTACAATGTATGCAATTGCATCATTTTTCTTGTTTGTAGTATTTAAAAACTTTATTACATCTGAGCTTGCAACAGAATATCTGGCTGGTGCAGTTCTTTTAGGGGCCGCTCCATGTACAGCAATGGTTTTTGTTTGGAGTACATTAACTAAAGGTAATCCTGCTTATACAGTAGTTCAAGTTGCTACCAATGACTTAATTATATTAGTAGCATTTATTCCGATAGTTAAATTTTTGTTAGGAGTCAGCAATGTTTCAGTGCCTTGGGATACACTTGTTTTATCTGTAGTGCTTTTTGTTGTAATACCATTATCAGGTGGAATATTAACTCGAATTAATGTAATAAAGAAAAAGGGTTCAGAATACTTTGAAAATGAGTTCTTGCCAAAGTTTGACGGTGTAACAACTGCAGGATTATTGTTAATGCTTGTGTTGTTATTTTCATTCCAAGGAGAAACTATATTAAATAATCCGTTGCATATTTTATTGATAGCAATTCCTCTTACTATACAGACACTTTTTATATTCTTTATTGCATATTTTGCTTGCAGATGGCTTAAGTTGCCTTATGACATAGCAGCACCAGCTGGTATGATAGGAGCATCAAATTTCTTTGAATTATCTGTAGCAGTGGCAATAGCATTGTTTGGAATGGATTCTCCTGCAGCACTTGCTACTACGGTAGGAGTATTAACCGAAGTTCCAACAATGTTGTTTTTAGTGCTTATTGCAAATAAAACAGTACATTGGTTCCCAAAATCTAAAACTAAATAGAAATATATCCTTTAGGAATTTAACTGCATAGATACTTAGAATAATCATATCTAGTCCTAATAAAATTAAGGGCGAAAATTAAATAAGTTAATTAAATAAGTTAATTAAATAAAAAATAGGAAAAAACGTTTATAATCATATGGGACGTTTTTTCCTATTTATGTAAATTAGGAAGGAAGTTAGCTATATAAATTAAAACACTTTCTAGAAATTAAAGCTACTTACTAAATTATTAAGTATGTATATCTGTGAAAACAAGTCCTCGCTGGCAGATGCTGATTTTTCTGCATCTGATGAATTTAATTGAACAACTCTAGAGATTTGTTCAATTCCAATTTTAATTTGTTCAATTGCAATAGATTGTTCTTCTGAAGCTATTGAAATTTCAACTACTTTTTCAGCCGCTTCTTTTGAGCTTAATACAACATTTGATAATGATGCTGCGGTTTTATCAGCTATTTCACTTCCCTTTATGACAGCATTAATAGTATCTTCAATAAGTGAAGTTGTATTATGTGCTGCTTCGGAGCTTTTATTTGCTAAATTTCTTACTTCATCTGCAACTACTGAAAATCCCTTTCCGGCATTGCCTGCATGAGCTGCTTCTACTGCTGCATTTAATGCAAGTATATTAGTTTGAAAAGATATATCGTCAATAAATTTAATGATTTTTCGTATTTCTTTTGACTTTAGGCTGATTTCTTTTATGGAAAGAATCATTTGTTTCATATTTTCATTGCAGTAGTTGATTTCATCACTTATAATGAATAATTTATTGTTTGCATCAGAAGTATTAAGAGCATTATCTTTAACATGAACAGAAATTTCTTCAATAGCTGCTGAAGATTCCTCTAATGAACTAGCTTGTTCGGTTGCACCTTTTGAAATACTTTGTGAACTTAATTGTATTTGTTCTGATTTTGTTGATACCTCTTCTGACAATTGGGATATATTTTTTAGTGTTAAGGATAACATGTTTATACATCGAGAAATTGAATTTTCAATTCTTTCAAAATCTCCAGCAAATTTATTCTTAATTTTTATATTTAAATTTCCTTTTGATAATTCACTCATTGTTTCATCAATTTCATTTATGTATAAAGTAAGATTTAACATTGCGTTTCTTAAATTATCGGCTAATCGTCCAAGCTCATTTTTAGAAGTATAAGTTATTTTATAGTTTAAATTACCTTCTGATAAGGCATTGGCTAAATTCTCAATTTCTTTAATTGGTTCTACTATGTTGTTAGTTATTGATATTGTAATAATTGCACCTATAATTATCACGGCTAAAGTCATTGCAATAGTAAAAATAAAAGAAAATTTAACTTTATTATTTGATTCCTTTGTTTCTTCTTGAAGCCTAATATTTATTCCATCAGTTATTTCATTTAATTTACTATTTATATTATTCACAATAGGCTCATAGGAATTAAATATAAGTCTCGTTGCATCGCTTTTAAATTCGCTGTTTACTACATCTTTTCTTACTATAGCTTCTTTTTCAAGAAGGGTTAAGGTAGCTTCAACCTTATCAATATCTGTAGGCAGAAGGCTTTTTAGTTCTGTGAGATTAGAAATCATTTCATTATATAATTTATCACTATTTTCATTGTAATCTTCTTTTTTTGTTATATTATTAGTTAAAGTTGTGGCATAAAGATTTTTTTCAATTTCCTTTAAGTTTTTTGGAACAGATGAAGCTAAATATATTTCTGGTATTGTTATTTCCTTGGTTTTTTCAAACATTTTAACTGTTTCACTAAAGTAGGTTAAGTTGACGGAAACTGGTATAATAAACAAAATAATTAGTACTGCAAAAAAACATACTAACTTTGTCCCTACTTTCATGTTATTAAATACCTTTATATTTAATTTAGTATTATTAGTTTTATTTTTCTTATAATTTATTATATTATTGATAAAATCTTTGAGTTTTTTTATCATTTTAGATAGTTTAAAATTATATTCTTTTTTAAGCATTATTGACTCCTTTCAAAAGCGCACTATTTGTTTGGTATATTGTTCTAAATATATACATATAGTGTAAGTTTAATAAATAAATAAAGTAAAATTTATGTGATTTATATATAATATTTTAAAAACCTGATTATAAAATAAATGTCATTTTACATAAAAATTACTATAATATTACAAAAAAATGCGTGATGATTTTTAAAATCCTGATATATTAAATTATAATAATGTATATGGAGTATTCTAAATGTCAGATAAATTAAAAGAGGAACTAGATTACATAATTAATAATAAGAAAATTAAGACAGTTTTTCAGCCTATATTATCCCTTAGAGATGGCAGTGTATATGGTCATGAAGCTCTTAGCAGGATCACCTGTGAAAGTGAAATAAAAAATCCAGAAATGTTATTTTCTGCAGCAAGTAAATATAATCGTTTATGGGAAATAGAGCTTTTGTGCAGAACTAAAGCTTTAGAAGCAGCATATGTTTTTATGATACCTCCCTATAGCAAAAAACTGTTTATTAATGTAAATCCTTATATTTTGCATGATGAAAAATTTAAGAGTGGATTTACAAAAGATTTTTTAAAACAATACAACATTGATCCAATTAATGTTATTTTTGAGATTACAGAGAGGAATGTAATAACAGATGTGAATAGCTTTAAATCTGCTGTGGATTATTATAAGGGTCAAGAGTATGGAATAGCAATTGATGATGCTGGGTCTGGATATTCAGGATTAAATCTCATCAGTGAAGTAAAGCCCCATTTTATCAAACTTGATATGAAACTAATACGCAGTATAAGTAAGGATAGAATTAAAATTGCTTTAGTAAAGGGTATGGTTGAGTTTTCCAAGGCTTCAAATATTTTAATTGTTGCGGAAGGGATTGAAACCTATGAAGAGCTGGATACAATAATAAATCTTGGAGTTCAATATGGACAAGGATATTTCTTTCAAAAACCAGAAGAAGATATTAGAGATATAGATCATTCTGTATTAAAGTCTATTATGGAAATTAATTCGAAAAAAAATTATATATCTTACGGATTTACATCAAATATTTATATTAAATATTTGTCAAAATTAACAGGGGTTGTTTTTCCTAATGAAAAAGTAGGAGATGTGTATGAAACTTTTATTAGAAAGGTTGATTGCATTGGGTTATGTGTGGTAGATGATGGTATACCATTGGGAATTGTAACTAGGGAAAATATTGCATTAAAATTAAGCGGGAATTATGGATTTTCTTTATATAAGAACAAAAATATTTCTGATATAATGGATAAAGAATTTTTGTCAATAGAATATAATACTCCCATAAATGTTGTCTCGGATTTAGCTATGAACCGGAGCAATGACAAACTCTACGATTTAATAGTAGTAACAGAAAATAATAAGTTTATTGGGACTGTTACGATTAAAGATTTGCTGCAAAAAACAACGGAATTGGAAGTATCTGCTGCTAAACATCTAAACCCTTTATCTGGTCTTCCTGGTAATATTATTATAGAGCAAATTCTAAATCAAGTATTAACTAATTTTAAAAAATATAGTGTAGCATATTTAGACATTGATAACTTTAAAGCCTATAATGATGTATATGGATTTGAAAAAGGCGATAGGGTAATTAAGCTTCTCGCTAATATTTTAAAAAGACATAGTGATGAGCTTTATTTTACTGGTCATGTGGGTGGAGATGATTTTGTAGTAATAGTTGATGACTGCATTTACAGTGATTATTTTATGAATATTAAAAATAAATTTGAAAGAGATGTATTAAAATTCTATAACAGTACTGATATTGAAAATGGATATATTATAACGGAAAACAGAAAAGGTAAAATAGAAAAGTTTCCTCTTATTACATTAACATGTGTAGTACTAAATAATGCTGATAATCATTTCCAAAATGTGGATGATTTAACTGAAAAATTGGCAGATTTAAAAAAGATTGCAAAACAGCAAATTAGATGTATGTAATAATTCTAAAATAACAATTTTATATTCAATGCTTCTCGGTGTTATTAAGGTGACCCCATAAAGGCTTGTTATTACATAGTTTTTTTCCCGATTTTCAATTTTTGTTTCTATAATAATTTTTTCTTTTACAAAGTTATCCAATAAACTGTATAGAGTTCCCGGTCTGATATACAATTGTTAATCCCTACATTTTTTCTGTTTGAGAACAAATATCGTAGTATTAAATATCCCCATAGTATGGTATAATATAATAAATTGAATTGTTATCCATATAAGGGGGGAATATTTTGAAAAAATTTATTTTGCTTTTAAAGAGTAGAAATATGGGTATAAAATAAATGATATACTTATAATATGTTATGGAGGTGATATTCTTGAGATTAAGAAGAATTGGAATTATTTTGATAATTTTATTAATCCTAAGTTCTATAGCCCTTGGAACAGAAGGTAATACAGGTGATAAAGTATATGTAGTTCCAATTAAAGGCGAAATAAATAGAGCGACTTATTACTTTGTGGAAAATACAATAGAAGAACTAGAGCAGAAAGATGCAAGAGCAATAATTTTTGAAATAGATACCTATGGTGGATTAATTGATCAGGCTAGACAAATAAAAGATTCCATAATAAGTACAGATGTACCAACTATCTCATTTGTTGATAAGAATGCCCAATCTGCTGGGGTGCTCATAACTATAGCCAGCGAAAAAGTTGTTATGGCAAAAAATGCTACTATTGGATCCGCTGAAACTATTCCAAACACCGAAAAAATAATGTCTATGTGGAGATCCATATTAAGAGACACTGCCCAGCATAGAAATAGAAATTCCGACATAATTGAAGCCATGGCAGATAAGGATATTGTCATAGAAGGTATTAAAGAAAAAGGTAAATTGATTAATTTGACTAGCAATGAAGCAGTAGAATATGGTATAGCTGATTTAGTTGCAAATGATTATGAAAGTATTCTAGATCATTTTAATATTAAGGGAAGTGAAATTGTTAAAGTAGAAGAAGGATTTCAAGTTAAGCTTGCAAAGGCTATTTCAAGTTCTACTTTAAGCACTTTATTATTAGCAATAGGATTTATTGGAGTTGTAGTTGAGATATTTACTCCTGGTTTTGGTATAGGAGGGATTGTCAGTATAATATCCTTTGGATTATATTTTGGAGGCCATATATTAGCGGGTAATTCTAATTGGATATCACTAACGCTTTTTGTAATAGGGTTAATACTAATAGTCATTGAAGGCATGGTACCTGGATTTGGTCTACCTGGTATTTCTGGAATAATCTTTATCGTTGTAGGAATAATAATGGCAATGGATAATTTGCGTTCGGCTGTATTATCACTAAGTATTGCCATAATATTGACAACAATTGTATCATTAATTTTTGTAAAATTAGGTTATCGGAGCAAAATCTTTGATAATGTAATCTTAAATAACGAACTGCTTAAGAATAAGGGATATATTCCTTCTGATGATATGGAACACTTATTAGACGAAGAAGGTATTGCCTTATCCGATCTTAGACCTGCTGGGTTTATTGAAATAGGAAGTTACAAATACGACGCATTATCAGATGGTGGTTTTATAGTAAGAAATGATAGGATAAAAGTAGTAAAAGTTGAAGGATCAAAAATATTTGTAAGGAGGATTTAATATGGATCTATTTTTTACTGGAGGATTAGCAGTCCTCATAATTATACTCTTAATTTTATTTTTTACATTTGTACCCGTTGGTTTATGGATTACTGCATTTTTTTCAGGAGTTAAAATCAGGATATCAACTCTTATTGGAATGAGGCTTAGAAGAGTAGTTCCAAGTAGAATAGTAAACCCTATGATTAAAGCAACAAAGGGAGGTCTTGATTTAAACATTGATGAATTAGAAGCTCATTATTTAGCAGGTGGTAATGTAAATACACTTGTAGATGCCTTAATAGCAGCACAAAGAGCTAATATACCATTGGTGTTTGAAAGAGCAGCAGCTATTGATTTAGCAGGTAGAAATGTATTAGAAGCAGTTCAAGTAAGTGTAAACCCTAAAGTTATAGAGACACCTAATATATCAGCAGTTGCTAAAAATGGTATTGAAGTGATTGTAAAGGCTAGGGTAACGGTAAGAGCTAATATTGAAAGACTGGTAGGTGGAGCTGGAGAAGAAACAATTATTGCTAGAGTTGGCGAAGGTATTGTTACTACTGTTGGTAGTTCTACATCTCACTCAGATGTATTAGAGAATCCTGATAGTATATCTAGAACAGTACTTGACAAAGGTTTAGATTCTGGAACTGCTTTTGAAATATTATCAATTGATATTGCAGATGTAGATATAGGAAGAAATATAGGTGCGAAACTACAAATGGAACAAGCAGATGCTGATAAGAAGATTGCACAAGCAAAAGCTGAAGAAAGAAGAGCAATGGCAGTAGCTAAGGAACAAGAAATGATTGCCGAAGTACAAGCCATGAAAGCAAAAGTAGTAGAAGCAGAATCACAGGTGCCATTGGCATTAGCTACAGCTTTAAAAGAAGGTAATATGGGTGTAATGGATTATTATAATATGAGAAATGTATTAGCAGATACAGATATGAGGGATTCTATTTCTAAAGCAACTAAAGGGGATAACAATAAATAGTAGGATGTGATTAAATGGAAAAACTAATAATTCTTGTTATCTGGGTTATAGGAAGTGCAATTATTAATGGTGCTAAAAAAAACAATCAAAGAAATACCAAAATAAGAACTACTAAACCAAAAAGAAAAAATGTTTTTAGCACATTTATGGAAGAGTTAGAAAAAGAAAATCAAAGATCAGAACAACGTTCACAACCGGCACAACGGGCACGACCATCCATGTTGTCAGATCCATCTAAACCAAAAGCTCCATCAAAACCAAAAGCCCCATCAAAACCAAAAGAGTCACCTAAACCTGTAGATTTAGAAATTGATGTTATTGGTGGAGACGAGGAAATTGGAGGAATTAAGGAAGCTGGTACCCCTATAGGATCAAAGTATAATAATCTAGATTTAGACTTAAAGAAAGATTTATTAAAGGGCATCATATATTCTGAGATTTTGTCAGAACCTAAGGGTTTAAGAAATATGAAAAGAAGAGGTTAAAATCTCTTCTGAACTTATCGAAAAATAAATATTTTATGAAAATCCTAAATTCAAAAAGGATTTTCTTTTTTTGTCGAATATAATATATGAATGATATATTATGATGATATGGAAATGATGCATGAATTTAATAGAAAATAAGGAAATGTCGTTAGTTTACTTTGGAAGTAATAGCTGTAGTGTATGTGTTGATATAAAACCTAAAATTTAAGAAATGCTTAAAAAATACGAGAAAATTAAATATGTTCATGTGGATGTGAATGAATTATGACGAAGTTAAAAATATAGAAAAAGATAATGAAAAAAATAAATATGAATCAAAAGAAAAATACGAAGAAAATGATAGTGAAATAGAAAACAACAAAAAAATAATAATAGTGATAGAAACAACGGAAATAATAAAAATAACAAAAACAATGAAAATAAGAAGAGATAATCAGAAAGTAAAGACGTCCAAAAATGGACGTTTTTTGGTGTGTTATGAGTTTGAAGAGAAAAAGGCTAGGCGTGTTTTCTTAATATAAGTTAAAGGTCAATTTTACCATTATAGCCTAATAATATACATAGACTTTTATTTTTTATGAATATATAATACGGATATATGAAACAGATATACAAAATAATATATCAAAGTAATATATCAAAATAATAAATGAGTTTTAATTAAAACACAATCAATTAAATTATAGGGGGAAATTTAATGAAGAAAAAAATATTAATTTATTCATTATTGTTAATAATGATATTTACTATGAATATTCAAACATTTGCAGCTGAAAATACACAAAGGGTTATTAATCCCAATAAACCAATGGTTGCATTGACATTTGATGATGGACCATCTCAATATACTCCGAGAATTTTAGACGTTTTAAATGAAAATAATTCTAAAGGAACTTTCTTCGTTGTAGGATCATCAATTAATAGAAATAAGGAACTTTTAACTGTAATGATTGAGGATGGACATGAAATTGGGAATCATAGTTATAATCATAAAGACTTAACAGCAATATCACAAGAAGAATTATATAGACAAATAGTTGGAACCGATGATTTACTTGAAATAGCAACAGGTCACAGAACAACAATTATGAGACCTCCATATGGACGAAATAATGTAGAAATGAATAAAATTCTATATAAACCTATTATTCTTTGGTCTTTAGACACACGTGATTGGGAAAATAGAAATGCTGAAACTATTAAAAACAATATTCTTGATAATGTAAAAGATGGTGATATTATTTTAATGCATGACCTTTATGACAGCACTGCTGAAGCAGTTGAAACGGTTGTTCCTGAACTTATCAAAAGGGGTTACCAGCTTGTTACAGTTAGCGAATTAATGGAATATAGGGGCTTGGATTTAGTTTCAGGACAAGTATATAGAGATATGTATAAATAAAATATAATATAAAAAATGCAATGGTTAATTCCATTGCATTTTTTTGATGGCAAAAATATCAATGAATACTTGAACAATTATTCATATAACTATTGACATAATTATAGAATAATACTATAATACATATGAACAGTTATTCATATGTTCAAATAAATCTATATAGGAGGAATTGGTTTGAATAATAATAATCCTATTGAAAAATGTGATTGTGAAGTTATACATGATGAAATTGTAAATAGCGTGAAGGGAAAAATGCCACAAGAAGAAACTCTTTTTGATTTAGCAGAATTATTTAAAGTTTTTGGAGATTCAACTAGAATTAAAATACTTTGGGCCTTAGATGAAGTAGAAATGTGTGTATGTGATATAGCAGTGTTGCTAAATATGACTCAATCTGCAATTTCTCATCAGTTAAGAGTTTTAAAGCAAGCAAAGTTAGTAAAAAATAGAAAAGAAGGCAAGGTAGTTTATTATTCATTGGATGATGATCATGTAAAACAAATTTTTGATCAAGGATTAGAACATATAAACGAAAAATAGTTAATATAATTTTGGGAGGACGTTATTATGAAAAAGAAATTCATTTTAAAAGGTTTGGACTGTGCAAATTGTGCAGCAAAAATGGAAAAAGCTATTAATGAGTTAGATGGGGTAAAAGAAGCATCAGTTAACTTTTTTACCACAAAGCTAATTATTGAGGGTGAAGATGAAAAGATGCCAAAAATAATTGAAGCTGCAGAAAAAATTATTAAAAAAATTGAACCTGATACTTTAATTATAAAGGCTTAATGGAGTAAAAGATGGAAAGAAGATTGAGAAGAATTTTAATTGCTGCAGCAATTTTCACTGCGGCATTAATAATAAATATTGAATTCATTAAAATTATTTTATTTTTAATAAGTTACCTTATTGTTGGGGGTGACATAATAAAAGGAGCTTTTAAGAATATTCTTAAGGGACAAGTTTTTGATGAAAACTTTTTAATGGGTATAGCATCAATTGGTGCGTTTGCCATAGGAGAATATCCAGAAGGTGTAGCAGTTATGTTGTTTTACCAAATTGGAGAGCTATTTCAAAGTTATGCAGTTGATAAATCAAGAAAATCTATAGCAAATCTCATGGATATAAGGCCTGATTATGCAAATGTTAAGAGAGACGATAAAATTTTAAAAGTAGATCCAGATGAGGTCCAAATAGGAGATATAATAGTAATAAAAGCAGGAGAAAAAGTTCCGCTTGATTGTAAAATAATTGAGGGAAGTTCAATGCTAGACACTTCTGCTCTCACTGGTGAATCATTACCTCGTGAAGTGGAAGAAGGCAATGAAATATTAAGCGGGTGCATTAATATTAATGGTGTTATAGTTGCAGAGGTTATAAAAGAATATGGAGAATCAACTGTTAGTAAAATTCTTGATTTAGTAGAAAATGCAAGTAACAAAAAATCTAAATCAGAGCAATTTATAACTAAATTTGCTAGATTCTATACTCCAATAGTCGTGATAATTGCAGTTGTATTAGCAATAGTTCCACCAATTATCATTAAAAATCAAAGCTTTAGTGATTGGATATATAGGGCATTATCCTTTTTAGTAGTTTCCTGTCCTTGCGCATTAGTTATGTCAGTTCCTTTAAGCTTTTTTGGAGGAATAGGAGGGGCGTCTAAAAAAGGAGTGTTGATAAAGGGAAGTAATTATCTTGAGGCATTGTCAAAAACAGAAATAATTGTTTTTGATAAAACTGGAACTTTAACTAAGGGGGTATTTGATGTACAGGAAATTCATCCAGTAGGAATAACCCAGGATGAATTATTGAAATACTCTGCTTATGCTGAAAGCTATTCAAATCATCCCATTTCTTTTTCATTAAAAAAAGCTTTTGCTAAAGACATAGATAATGAGCGAATTTCAAATGTGGAAGAGATATCTGGGTATGGTGTTAATGCAATTGTTGATGGAAAAAATATATTGGCTGGAAATGTAAAATTAATGAAAAAGTATAATATTCCTCATTATGAAGGGGAATTAATTGGTACAGTGGTACATGTTGCGATAGATAATGAATATGCGGGTTATATTATCATAGCAGACGAGATAAAAAAAGATTCACTACAGGCAATTTCAGAGCTAAAAAAATCTAACAAGCGAACAGTTATGCTTACAGGAGATTCTAAAAATGTAGGGAATAAGGTTGCAAGAGAATTGGGTTTAAATAAGGTATATTCTGAATTGCTGCCTGGTGATAAAGTAGAAAAGTTAGAAGAATTGCTTTTGCAAAAATCTTCAAAAGGTAAGCTTGCCTTTGTTGGAGATGGAATAAATGATGCTCCCGTATTGGCTCGGGCTGATATTGGTATAGCAATGGGCGGATTAGGGTCAGATGCTGCCATTGAAGCTGCGGATATAGTAATTATGACTGATGAGCCATCTAAAATTGTTACAGCTATGAATATTTCTAAAAAAACTATGAATATTGCATATCAAAATATTTATTTTGCTATAGGCGTAAAGGTAATAGTGTTAATATTAAGCGCCTTAGGAATTACATCAATGTGGTCAGCAATTTTTGCAGATGTTGGTGTGACAATAATTGCGGTGCTTAATTCCTTTAGAGCCTTACATGTGTAAAATAATAATTAAACATAAAAAACTGCATTTTAATATTAACATGCAGTTTTTTGATATTATAGGTATGAAAAGTGTCATCCTGAACCGCAGGTGAAGGATCTCCTCATGTGTTTAAGTGAGATTCTTCAGGCTATGCCTTCAGAATGACAGAAAAATTAGTTATTCATAATTCATAGCAATGACAGATTAATTTTTATACGGAGCCATATGATATCATCGCATCAGCTACTCGAGTAAATGCTGCGATATTAGCGCCAGCCACGTAATTGCCATGCATTCCATTATCTTCAGCAGCATTTTTGCTTATTTTAATATATGCTTCATAATTTCTTTTAATTTACTGTCAACTTCCTCAAAGGTCCATGATAACCTTGCACTGTTTTGAGCCATTTCAAGAGCTGATGTAGCAACACCGCCAGCATTAGCTGCTTTAGCAGGGGCGAGTAATATATTGTTATCAAGTAAAAGTTTAATTGCTGCATTGGTTGTTGGCATGTTAGCGCCTTCTCCAACTGCAAAACAACCATTATCAATTAAAGCTTGAGCATCATTTACATCAATATCATTTTGAGTTGCACAAGGAAATGCTATATCACATTTTATATTCCAAATACCTCTTCCTTTTGTATAAGTTGCTTTAGGGAAGTAATTAACATATTCGCTAATTCTTTTTCTTTGAATTTCTTTAATATTATGCATTGTCTTAAAGTCAATTCCATTTTCGTCATATATATAACCATCAGAATCACTCATAGCTATAACTTTAGCACCAAGTTCAACTGCCTTTTTACATGAATACAAAGCTACATTACCAGAACCAGAAATAATAACTTTTTTACCTGTTAAAGAATGACCATGGTAGTTAATCATTGAATTTACAAAATATAAAACACCATAACCTGTAGCTTCTTTTCTAGCTAAAGAGCCTCCATAGCTTATGCCTTTTCCTGTAAGTGTACCTGCTTCAAATGTATTTGAAATTCTTTTATATTGTCCATATAAATATCCAATTTCTCTTTCACCCACACCCATATCGCCAGCAGGTATATCTATAAATTGACCGATATGTCTATAAAGTTCAGTCATAAAGCTTTGACAGAAATTCATTATTTCTAAATCGCTTTTACCTCTTGGGTTAAAATCAGAACCTCCTTTTCCGCCACCAATAGATAGTCCTGTTAGCGCATTTTTAAATGTTTGTTCAAAAGCTAAAAATTTAATTATTCCTAAATTTACTGAAGGATGAAATCTTAATCCACCTTTATAAGGTCCTATAGCACTGGAATGTTGAACTCTAAATCCTCTGTTTATTTGGAGTTCTCCATTTTTATCTACCCACGGCACCCTAAATATTATTTGTCTTTCAGGTTCTACTAATCTCTCTATAACCTTTGACTTTACATAGATACTATTATTATTTAAAACAGGTTCAATGGTTGAAAGAATTTCTTCAGCGGTCTGATGAAATTCCGGTTGATCTGGGTCTTTTAATTTCACGTCATCAATGATTTTTTGTAAATACGTCATAATATACTCCTTATATTAAAAAAATGTAACAAATAACATTAAATTCAACAACTTTTTTATAAAATTATAAATTACTATAGTACTAAAATTATAAAATGTCAATATGTACTTATAAGTGTTAAAAAAAAGTAACAAATTGTAAGGCCGTTATTTTTTTGTCATTCTAGTTTCCTATTAGTATATAATCTGCAATTTTATGAATACTAATCAAAATTGTAAAAAAAAATAAAAAATTTTTAAAAAGATATTGAAATTAAAAAAATAGATGTTATAATTGTATTAAGGTCAAAGAAAGTCAAAGTTAAAGACAGTTAAAGTCAGATTAATTGAAAGGAAGTGATAGTGTGACTTTAAGCGATATTATTGAAGAATTTATTAAAGAACTAATGGATGAAAATGGTGTAATAGATTTACAGCGGAATTTGTTAGCACAGCAATTTGATTGTTCTCCTTCTCAAATAAACTATGTTTTAACTACTAGATTTAATAATGATAAAGGATACATTGTTGAATCAAGGCGAGGTGGCGGAGGGTATATTAGGGTATATAAAGTTGAATCGTCTAAATACAACAATCTGGAAAAGTTATTAGCTGAAACTATTGGAGATAGTATTACTATAAATAAGGCCTATGACCTTATAGATGTTTTTAAAGAAAAAAAATTAATTTCTGAAAGAGAACAAAACATAATGAAAAGAGCATTAAGTGATAGGGCCTTTAATAAGGTGGTACAAGATGACAGAAATAAATTGAGAGCGGATATATTAAAGGAAATGATTTTAGCATCAATTGAGTGATAAAATAGGAGGGATGGATAGTATGTTATGTAATGAATGTGGTAAAAATGAAGCTAATGTTCACTTTACACAAATTATAAATGGGAAAAAAACTGAAAGTCATTTATGTGATGAATGTGCTAAAAAAAACCAATCTTTTTCAAACTTTTCAATGGAAAATTTATTTTCAGCAATGCTAAATAATACATTTGGGGGCAGTACTACATATTTGCCAACTAAATCATGTCCAAATTGTGGCATGACATATGAACAGTTTAGAAGTGTCGGTAAATTTGGTTGTAGTGGTTGTATTGATACATTTAAACCAAAATTATTGCCTGCAATAAAAAATATTCAAGGGTATAATTCACATGTAGGTAAAATTCCTAAACGTGCTGGAGGTAATTATAAGTTGCAAAAAGATTTAGAAAGACTTAAAAGTGAACTAAAGCAAATGATTGATCAGGAAGAATATGAAAAAGCAGCAGAATTAAGAGATAAAATAAGAGAATTGGAAAATAAATAAGGGGGTAAAATTTATGGTAAATGGCAAAGATATAGTAATTACAAGCAGAATAAGATTAGCCAGAAATTTAAAAAATTATAAATTTCCAATTAAAATGTCTTCTGAAGAATCTAACAACATCATATCTAATACTAATGAAGCAATGAATCATAGCGGACTTAAATTCAAGCTCATATATATGAAGGATTTATCTGAATTAGATAAAAATGTGTTAATAGAGAAACATTTAATAAGTCCTGCTTTGGCTGAGAATAAACATGGTGGAGCAATTCTGTTAAGTGAAGATAATAAAATATCTATTATGATTAATGAAGAAGATCATTTAAGAATACAAATAATAGGAACGGGTATGTGTTTAAAAGAATGCTGGGAAGTTGCAAATAAAGTCGATGATGTATTAGAGGAATATCTTGATTATGCCTTTGATAAAGAATTAGGATACATTACTTCTTGTCCTACAAATATAGGGACTGGCATGAGAGCTTCAGTTATGCTTCATCTTCCAGCATTATCTATATCAAATCAAACTGAAAAATTATTATATGGAGTATCACAACTTGGTGTTGCCGTAAGGGGTGTTTATGGAGAAGGAACCAAATCTATGGGATATTTGTATCAAGTATCTAATCAAGGAACATTAGGTGCTTCAGAACAAACATTAATAGAAAAGATCGAACAAATTGTATGGCAGATTGTTGATAAGGAAAAAAGAGTAAGAGAGCATATGTTAAAAAATAATATTGATGAACTAGAAGATGAAATTTATAGGGCATATGGAATACTTACAAATGCAAGAACTATTATTACTGATGAAGCTATGAAGTTATTATCTTATTTAAAGCTAGGTAAGGAAATGGATTTAATAGGTAAGGTGAAAGATAAAGATTTATATGAATTAATGGTTAAAATTCAGCCAAATAGTCTTTTATCAACTATCGATAAAGATATGACAGTAAAAGAAAGAGATAGAAAAAGAGCTGAATTGATTAGAAATGAATTATTAGGGTAAATTAGTATATAGCATAAAATTTAAATATAAAAGGACAATTATTTAAGGAGATGATTATATGATAAATGGATTTAACAATGAATCTAGAAATGTGCTTAACTACGCTCAAGAAGAAGTTAAGTCTTTTAAACATACTATATTAGGAACAGAACATATTTTATTAGGATTAATGTTGGAACAAGAAGGTATGGCTGGTAAGATATTAAGAGAAAAATTAGATATTGATAAAGTAAGAGGAGTAATAAAAAATGCAACTGGTGTGGGAGAAAAAATGCCAGAATATATTACAATTAGCCCTAGAACTAAATATATAATTGAACTTGCAAAACAATATTCAATTAAATTAGGTTTAACATATATTGGAACAGAACATTTGCTTTTAGGTTTAATAGATGAAGGTGAAGGTATTGGGGCTCAAATTCTTAAAGCTTCATTGAATATGGATGAACTGAAAAATGAAGTTTTACAAGCAGTCAATATGCATGGAATGAGTCAGGGAGGAAGTCCTTCTGGTTCTGGAACTAGTAGCCCTAAATCAACTGGAACAAAAACTGTTGATAAATATGGAACTGATTTAAATGAAAGAGCGAGAGAGGGCAAACTTGATCCAGTTATAGGAAGAGAAGATGTAATTCAAAGGGTTATACAAATTTTGTCTAGAAGAACTAAGAATAATCCTTGCTTAATTGGAGAGCCTGGTGTTGGTAAAACTGCAATTGCTGAAGGATTAGCCCAAGAAATTGTAAAAGGTAATGTGCCTGAAATTTTAAAGGACAAGAGAGTTGTAACTCTTGATATTGCGGGCATGGTTGCTGGAGCTAAATATAGAGGAGAATTTGAAGAAAGATTAAAAAATGCTATAGATGAAATTATTGCATCAAAAGATATAATCCTTTTTATAGATGAAATGCACACCATTATTGGCGCTGGTGCATCTGAAGGTTCAATAGATGCATCTAATATATTAAAACCAGCTTTGGCTAGGGGAGAAATTAGTGTTGTAGGTGCAACAACTATAGATGAATATAAGAAGCATATTGAAAAAGATGCAGCCCTTGAAAGAAGATTCCAGCCAATTACAGTAGAGGAACCAAGTGTTGAAGATACTATTCAAATATTAAAAGGATTAAGAGATAAATATGAAGCTCATCACAAGGTGGCTATAACAGATGAAGCTATTGAAGCTGCTGCTAAATTATCAAGCAGATATATTTCAGATAGATTTTTGCCGGATAAGGCTATAGATTTAATAGATGAAGCTGCTTCTAGGGTTAGATTAAAAAACTCTACGGCTCCAAAAGAATTTAAGGTTCTTGAAGATAAAATTAATGAAATGAGAAGTGAGAAAAAAGCAGCTATAAACAAGCAAGATTTTGAAAAAGCAGCTAAATTTAGAGATGAAGAAAAGAGACTTACAGAAGAATTAAATAGTCAAAAAGAGGATTGGGCAACTAAAACTAATTCAAAGAATGCTAGTATAGGCTATGAAGAAATATCAGAAGTTATAGCTCAATGGACAGGTATACCTGTTAAAAAGCTTCAAGGAGACGAAGCAGAGAGATTATTAAAAATGGAAGAAATTCTTCATGAAAGGGTTATTGGCCAAGAAAAAGCTGTTGAAGCAATTTCAAAAGCAATAAGAAGATCAAGAGTTGGTTTAAAAGATCCAAAAAAACCAATTGGTTCATTTATATTTTTAGGACCAACTGGTGTTGGCAAAACAGAGCTTTCAAAGGCATTGGCAGAAGCTATGTTTGGTGATGAAAATTCTATGATAAGAATTGATATGTCTGAATATATGGAAAAACATTCAGTATCAAAATTAGTTGGTTCACCTCCAGGATATGTTGGATTTGATGATGGTGGACAATTAACAGAAAAGGTAAGAAGGAAACCATATTCAGTAATTTTGTTTGATGAAATTGAAAAGGCTCATCCTGATGTATTTAATATTCTATTGCAAATACTAGATGATGGAAGACTTACTGATTCTAAGGGAAGAACTGTTGATTTTAAAAACACGGTGATTATTATGACATCAAATGTAGGTGCCAGCACAATTAGAAAACAAAAAACACTAGGATTTGCCGTTAGCTCAACTAATGAAGAAAAAAATGAATATGAAAAAATGAAAGAAAATGTAATGAATCAACTTAAAGAGACTTTTAGACCAGAATTTATAAATAGAATTGATGAAATAATTGTATTCCATCAGTTGAATAAAGAAAATATTAAAGAAATCGTATCATTGATGATAAATAATTTATCAAAACGACTTGAACAAATGAGTATAAAAATAGAATTAGATGAAAAGGCAAAAGATTTGTTAGCGGATGCTGGATTTGATCCTATGTATGGGGCAAGACCATTACAAAGAGAAATTAGGCGAAGAATTGAAGACAAATTGTCAGAAGAACTTTTAAAGGGCACAGTGAAAAAATTAGATAAGATTAGTGTTTCAGCAAATGAGAATAAAGAATTAGTATTTCAAAATAGCAATGAATAATAAAAAGGAGTTTAAAGCTCCTTTTTATATTTAAAATTCTTATCTCTTTAACATAGTTTTAACGTGAGCATATAATAATATAAAAAAGGAGTTTTATATGATAATTCATGTTGTAGAACCTGGTGATACCATATATTCTATTGGACAAAAATATAATGTTTCACCACAAAAAATCATAAGAGATAATGATTTATCAAATCCAAACAGTCTTGTGGTAGGTCAAACAATAGTTATACGTCAACCAGATGTAGTTCATATAGTTCAGCCCCTAGATACACTTCAAAAAATTGCAAATATTTACAATACTACTACTATTGATCTTTTGCAGAAAAATCCTTTTATAACTAATTCATCAGTAATATATCCAGGAGATGAAATTGTAATAAGCTATAAGGATGAACCTAAAAGGGGGCCAATTGAAGTAATAGGTTATGCATATCCAAATATCGACAGAAGTGTATTGTATAGGACACTGCCCTATCTTACCTATTTAACATTGTTTACCTATGGAATTACTGAAACAGGAGAATTAATTGATATTAATGATGAACAGTTAATAGAAATTGCAAGGAATTATGGTGTTGCACCTCTTATGCTTATTTCAACATTGACAAAAGAAGGTACATTTAGCAATGAATTAGCTCATGTAATATTAAATGACATGAATGTACAAAATAACTTAATTGAAAATATTTTAGAAACTTTAAGAGCTAAAAATTATTATGGATTAGATGTGGATTTTGAATATATTTATCCAGAAGATAGAGAAGCATATATTCAATTTATTGACAGGTTAAGAAATAAACTTAATCCAGAAGGTTTTCAAGTATTAACCGCCTTAGCACCAAAAATATCATCAACACAACCAGGTCTATTGTATGAGGCGCATGATTATAAGGGATTAGGAGCAGTTTCAAATTATGTGCTTTTAATGACATATGAGTGGGGTTATACATATGGCCCACCAATGGCCGTAGCACCAGTTGATAAGGTAAGAGAAGTATTAGATTATGCAGTTACTGAAATTGATCGTGATAAAATATTTATGGGTATACCTAACTACGGTTATGATTTTATATTGCCATATGTGCAAGGAGTATCAAGAGCTGATTCGGTTTCAAACGTTGAAGCTGTTGAAATAGCTAATAGAGTCGGTGCTCAAATTCAATTTGATGAAGTATCTAAGGCACCTTATTTTATTTACTATGACAGCTCTGGAAGACAGCATAGGGTTTGGTTTGAAGATGCAAGAAGTATTCTGGAAAAATTAAATTTGTATACGGAATATGGATTTAATGGTGTAGGTTATTGGAATGTTATGAAGTATTTTCCTCAAAATTGGCTTGTTGTCAACGCCTTATATGATATTGTAAAAGTGATATAATGAAAGAGGACACACCTTTAGATGTCAGTCTATGTAGGTCTAGTCTCAAAGGAATGTCCCCAAATTTTAGAAAGGGGGGCACACCTAAATCAAAACCAATATTGAATATTGTTCAATATTGGTTTTTTCGCTATTAATATTGTACATGTTTTGTCATTATATTTTAAATTTTGCATATACATATATAAATTAATATTGAGCTTTTTAGGGGGGATTACATGATTAATAAAAGCAATAATTATAGAGTTATGAAATTTCTTGAACCTATTAATAAAAAAGATAAATGCAAAGGATATGTTCGTCTTGATATTAGAGGTCAAAGAGGTCTTATAATCGTATCGGTGGAAAATATTGGAGATAACAAGTCAACCAGTGATATCTTTTTATACAAAGATAAAAAGGAAAAAATAAAACTTGGAAGCGTAAATAACAGAAAAGGTATGATTAAAAGAAATTTAACATTTGCTCCAAATGCAAATATAAATGATTACAATGTTTGTGCTGTAGTTAAAGATGAAAGAATAATTTTATATGCTAATTTATATAGTAAAGTTGATGTTAATGATGTAAAAAAATTAGAAGAAACAATAACAAGTTTACAAGAAGATAATGAAATTAAAAAATCAGAAGAAGTAAAAGAAGTAGTTAAGGAAAAAATCGGAACTTTAGAAAAATCAAGCATTGAAATAGAAACAACGAAAGATGAAGAATTAGAATCAGAAGAAGAATTAGAGCCAGAAGAAGAATTAGAACCAGAAGAAGAATTAGATACCCGTGAAGAATTAGATATTGTAAAAGAATCAGAATATGAAGAAAAAATTGAAATTACCGAAAGAGTACTACAAGAAGAAAAAAAATCGGTAAATAATAATTTTGAGTCAGATATACATAAAACAGAAAATAAAGATATTGATACTGAATCTGCTTCTAGAAAAAATCAATCTGTAAATAAGTTTGAGCAAAGACTTTATAATACACTTGGAGATAAAAATATAATAGAACCATTATCAGTAAAAATTAAGAATTTAACTTGGTGGAAAATACCTAATGAGGACAAAGGTGTAAGGAGTGGTATACTGCCTTTTTATTCTCAAGTAATAAGCTCTTATTATCCTTTTCCAATGTCAAATAGGGTTACAACTTGTCAAAACCTTATAAAAAAATATGGTCATTATATATTTGGAGTATATAAAGAAAACAATAATATAACAAGATTTGTATATGGAGTTCCAGGAGAATTTAAAAGAGAAGAACAACCATATAAGGGGGTTACAGGATTTAAAAATTGGTCGTATAAAAACAATAATATTGATGGGAATTTTGGATATTGGGTTGTATTTGTTAATGCTACAACTGGAGAAGTAACAGAACCACCTCAAAGTATTAAATAAAACTGTACAAATATAAAAGTATTTGTTATAATATATGATAATGAAATCCAGTAAAGGTGTACATTAATTATTACTTAATAAGTTTTACTTATAAATAAAGGAGATAAATAAACAAATGCCACCGATTAGTACCCATTTGCACTTTGGGAAAAAATTAATTGAAAACTCTACTGATGAAGTAGACATACGTTGCTTTATACTTGGAATGGTGTCTCCAGATACGTATGATGATGATACTTTTGAAGAAATTCATAATTTAGATGAGGATGGAAATTTAGATATTAGAGAATTCTACGAACAATTTGATTTTAAAAAATTAAATCTTCAGGAAAAATCATATGTTTTAGGATATTACTGTTATTTGTGGTTTGATGAATATTATAAATTCAATGCTAGCAAGTTAAAAATAAATAATTATTATGATCTACCGGATAATGAATTAGCCATTGCTATAAAAGACTTATTTAGGTTTTATGATATTAAGGCAATTGGAAGTTTTTATGATGGTATAATAAGAGATATAAACAGTTATAAACTAAATATAAATTTAAAAGAAATTAAAAATATTAACATACAAAAGGTTAAAGACAAATTATTAGAATATTCTAAAGAAAAGGTTCCAAATGAGGTTTATTCATATTTAATAAATGAAGATAAATATATGAACTTCATTCAAAAAGGTTGCAGTAAAATAGTAAAATCATTGTAAAAACTCCTTAATAGGGGTTTTTATTTTATTATTTTTATATTGAAACAATATGATTCTTTATCTGCGGTTCAGAATGACAGAAAAGTTAAGGTTATTCATAGCAATACATTATTGTTACATTATAGTTTAAAAATTAATTAATTTTTAAATTGACTGTTAAGTTAAAATATAATATAGTATATAAATATATAATTTATTTCAATTTATTATAAGGATGGGAAATGTGAAATATAAATACGTTCTCTTTGATTTTGATGGAACACTTGCAGATACTGAAGAAGTTAATTTTGTAATATATCAAAAATTAGCTGAAAAATATAATTTGAGAAATATTACATTAGACGAACTTGGTCATATTAAAAAAATGAGTGCCAAGGAATTGATGGAATATGTGGAGTTGAAAAAAAGGTATTTACCTTTTATCTTGAAAAGAGGTAAAAAGCTTCTAAATCAAGATATTAGGAACGTTAGTTTATGTAAACCAGACATATTTGACTATATAAGAAGAATAAAAAGTTTGGGTGTTAACATAGGAATTATCACTACTAATTCTAAAACTAATGTAAAACAGTTTTTAGATGTACATGATGCAGATTTTTTTGATTTTATTTCAAGCTCTACTATGTTCGGGAAAGAATCTAAAATAAAAAAAATAATTAAAAAGGAAAAATTATCTAACAAGGATGTTTTATATGTTGGAGATGAAATCCGAGATATTCATGCTGCTAAAAAAGCTGGGATAGATATTGTTTCTGTAGCATGGGGCTATAACACAATTGAAAGTTTAGAGAAAAATGAACCAAATTATTTAATAAAAGAGCCAGAAGAGTTGTTAGAAATATTAAAAAGCAATTAAAAACACGGATGAGATATGAAAGTATTTATATTATTTTCGTGTTTTTTTATTGCAAACATATATGCATTATGCTAAAATACGAACCATAGTTATAAAAGATGGAGGAAATTATGAGTAAAATGATTTATACAATAAAACCTGAACACCATAGCATTGAAAGTATTTTAAAAATATTAGAAGAGCACAAAGAAATTCAATTTGTATCATTTATGGGAATTGATATTGGAGGCAATGGTACAGATGAAAAGATTCCTATAAAATTATTTATGAAAGATATTGAAGAAATGTTATCTCATGGTATTCAAACTGATGGTTCAAGTGTTGAACTTCAAGGAATTGCAGTATTAAATGATGCGAGGGTAGACATTTTACCTGATTTAGATTGTACATGGTTTATTGATTATAATTATGAGCATTATAATGATGACAATCTTCCAGTTGGAACGTTAATAATCCCATCTTTTATAGTACACAGCGAAAAAAAGGTTTGTTCTAGATCGATTTTAAAAAAAGCTGTAAATAATTTTAAGGTAACTTTAAAAGAATTGCTAAAAGAAAATCCAGAATTAACACAAAAATATGGTTATAAATATGAAGACATAGAAGATATTATTTTAACCTCTGCAACTGAACTTGAAATGTGGGTTAAAACTCCTGAACAAAGTGCTGATTTTGAAGAGTTGTACGCATCTCAAACTTTAAAGGAACAATACTGGAAAAGAACTATGGGTACTGTTAGAACGGTACTAGAGAAAATCATGAATATTCTAGAATTATATGATTTAAAGCCAGAAATGGCACATAAAGAAGTTGGAGGAATAACAAACAGGATTGATGCTAAGGGAAGAATAACCCATGTTATGGAACAGCTGGAAATAGATTGGAGATTTTCAGACGCCTTGCAAGCAGCTGATAATGAAATTATCGTTAGAGAATTAATTGAAGATCAGTTTAGACATCATGGATTAGAGGTTATGTTTAAGGCAAAACCTATTCCAGGTGTTGCAGGAAATGGTGAACATACTCATTTTGGTGTTGCGTTGAAACTTAAAAATGGTAAAAAAATTAATTTATTTGCTCCCTTAGACATGAAGCAAGATTATTTAAGTGAAATTGGATATGGTTCATTAATGGGTATTCTTAAAAATTATGAAGTGATAAATCCAATTGTTACTGCAACCAATGATGCATTTAACCGACTTAAACCTAAATTTGAAGCACCTGTATGTATCGTTACATCTTTAGGAGGAACTAAAGATACTCCTTCAAGAAATCGTTCGGTATTAGTTGGGGTAATCCGTGATATATATAATCCATCATCCACAAGATTTGAGTTAAGATCTCCAAACCCTTATTCTAACACATATTTAGTAATAGCTGCTACTTACCAATGTATGTTAGATGGAATTATGCATGTTATTATTGAAAAAATGACTACTGAAGAGTTAGAAAAAGAAATATCTAAAAAGTATGGCGAAGAAGCTATATATTTAGAAAAATATAGGGAATATAGAAGCGAAGAAGATGTGTTTGAATCATATACTGAAGAAGAAAGAAATAAACTTTATGGGAAAGCACCTGCCACAGTATGGGAAAATGTTAAAGGATTTGATTCAAATAGAGAAAAACAAAATGTTTTGAAATTAGGAGCTGTATTTAGTGACGAACTTATTAATTCTTTTAAATTATCTACTGTAGAAAAGTGGAAAAATGAATTAAGTGGAAGAATTATTCATGATAATATTGTTTTGTTAAAAACATTTGTAAAACTTCACAATGAAACAGATCATGCTACAGATTTAGATGTAGTTACATGGGAGAAAATAGTATACCTTAAAACTAAACTTATGAAAGATAGCATGACAAAAAAATGTATTTTCACAAAAATCAAAAATTCTATATTAGAAGGTGATTTTGATACTGCATCTGATTTACAAATTACTATGAATGAAAAAATGACAGAAATCAGAGCGTTATACATTGAATATAAAAATAATATATTTTAATAAATGAGCCCTATGTAAAATCTGATTTTACATAAGGCTTTTTTGTATGAGATTCTTATTTGTATTAATTTGGAAGAATATTGACAAAAAAACGTTTTACGATTATCATTAATATAGCTGTGCATAAGGAATATAATTCATGTTAGGTATGTATTGGGAGCTTAAAATGGATATAACTTTTAAAGAACAAATTAGTAAGTTAATAGAAGATGAGGATAACTTTGAATATTTTAGAGACATTGCTATAAAACATATGACTTCTAAACCTTATTTTGTCAAAAATATGCTAGATGAATTAATGATTTTTTCATTGAAAAATAATTTACATAAAATATCTGCATGGACCTACTATTATTTGGGCTGGCATTACATGGTTATACTAGAATATGACAAAGCAGTAAAATCATTTTTTAGGTCTAAAGAAGTTTTTGAGGAAATTAATGATAAAAAAGGACTAATATATGCATGCAATGGTTTAACAAATGTATATTGTGAAATTGGTCAATTTAAATTAGCTAATGAGTGGGGAATAAAGGGTATTAATTTATGTGAAGAAACTAAAGAAAAAGAACCTCTTGCAATGTTATTAATTAATACTGGCATAAATTATATTCAAATGAAAAACTTTTACGAATCAAAAGAAATTTTTAATACTATCAAAATGATGGATTTTAAACTTTTCGATTCTCAAATTCTTTCATGTAAGCTTGCATTAGCTGAAATAGAAATTAACATAGGCAACCCATGTGTTGCCTTGAAATATTTAAATGAAACATTAGATTTAGAAAGTGATGAAGAGCTTTCTGGAAGTATTTGCGAAACATATAAGCTTAAAGGAATGGCATACTTCAAGCTAGAAGAATATAACGTAGCTGAAAAGGAATTTATTAAATCTTATGATTTATCAAATTTATGTGGTTACATTAATCAAAAATGCAGTGTGATGGTTGAATGGTCAAAGCTTTATCTTGCGGTGGGGAGATATGATGTAGCGATAGAACTATTAGAGGAAGTTGTTAAAATATCTAAATCAAAGGATTTTAATATTTTATTAAGAGAATCTTATCATATATTATATACTATTTATAAAAAAAATAATCACATTGAAAATGCTCTCTATTATCTTGAAGAGTATATTTGCATAGATGATAAAATGTATGATTATGAACAAAATCATTTAATAGCTAAAATGAATATTAAAAATAGTAAAAAAGAAGCAGATTTATATAAACTTTTATATGATAAAACCGAGCTTCTATCTTCAATTGGTCAAAAAATAACTTCTAGTCTTGACTTAAATTCCATAATTGAAACAATTAGTGAGGAAATAGATAAAGTAATTAATGCAGATATTTTTGGTATATCATTTTATAATAATGATAAACAAGAGGGTACATATTACTTTTTCAATCAAAACAATGGAACTAAAAATATTGTACCTTTTAACATAGATGAAAACAATACATTTTCTTCTCTTTGTATAAAAAATAAAGAGAATATTATTGTAAATAATAAAGAAGTTGATAGTGCAAAATATAATGTTGTATTAGATAAAAAATATATTGGGAAAAAAGAAAAATCCATGTTATATACTCCTCTTATAATTAAAGAAAATGTAATAGGTGTTATAACCGTTCAAAGTTATTTTGAAAATACATTTACCAAAAATGATTTGGATACTTTAAAAATTATTGCTAGTTATTCTGCAATTGCAATTCACAACGCTTTATCATATAAAAGAGTTGAAGAAATTGCAATTTATGATAATATGACAGGATTTTTAACTAGATTTGAAATAATTAGACTTGGAGAATTAGTTTATAAAAAATATAAAGACGATAACAAAGGTTTTAGCATAATAATGATTGATATTGATGACTTTAAATTAATAAATGATACTTATGGCCATGTTAAAGGAGATAAAGCAATTAATATGGTTACCGAATCAATTTCTAAGTGCATAAGAACAACTGATTATATTGGAAGATATGGAGGAGATGAATTTCTGCTTATTTGCCCAGGATTAAAATTATGTGATGCGGTAGAAATTGCAGAAAGAATAAGAAGAACCATAAGCAAAGAAATCTATGTAATAGATGAAGGCATATTAATTAATATTACATTATCTTTAGGAGTTTATGAGTTTAGTAAATATGACTTATCATTTATTGATGGAGTGCAAAAAGCTGATAAAAGATTGTATAAAGCTAAAAGGGATTCTAAAAATAAAGTAACCTATAAATAAATAATAATATTATGGAAACCATAGAAATGAAACTTTACATAAACTTTACATTTCTATGGTTTTTACTTTACTATATAGGTATATATTATGGACAAGATTAATAATTTAAATTATGAATTCAAAGGAGAAACAATTAAAATGAAAAAAACTAAAAAATTAGTGGGAATTATTACATTAGTATTGATGTTATCATTTGTATTAATGGGATGTACTCAAACAGATAACAAAGAGACTCCAAACAATACAGAAAATCAAAATACTCCAAATAATACAAATACAGAAGCACCAAATTTTGATTCAAAAAAAGATATTACTGTTGTAGCTAGAGATTCAGCTTCAGGTACTAGAGGAGCTTTCCATGAAATAATGAAAATTAAGGTTAAAGAAGGCGACACAGAAGTAGATAAACTTGTTGTTGGGGCTCTTGAATTTGATGGAACAGACAAAGTTATAACAGCTGTTGAAGGGGACAAATATGCTATTGGTTATATTTCATTAGGTTCAGTAAGTAACAGAATTACAGCAGCAAAAGTTGATGGAGTTGAGCCGACAGTTGCAAATGTAATTAGTGGTGATTATACAGTATCAAGACCTTTCCTTTTAGTTACTAAGGGAGAAGAAAGTGAATTAGTAAAAGATTTTATAGAGTTTACACAATCTAAACAAGGTCAAGATATAACAAATGAAATGAAATTTGTAGGCGCTGCAGAAAGCCCAGCAGAATATGCGGCTTCTGGATTAAGCGGAACAATAAAAGTAGCTGGTTCAACATCTGTAACCCCTTTAATGGAAAAATTACAAGAAGCATATACGGCATTGAATCCTGGTGTTACATTCGAAATGCAGTCTAATGGTTCATCTCAAGGGATTAAAGCTGCAATGGATGGATCATATGATATTGGTATGTCATCAAGAGAATTAAAAGATGAAGAAGCTTCAGAATTAAATAGACATGTACTTGCAATTGATGGTATTGCAGTTATAATTAATAATGAAAACCCAGTTAATGACCTTTCATCAGAAAATATAACAGATATTTATACTGGTGAAAAAACAACTTGGGCTGAAGTACAGTAATGATAACTAATAATAGACAATCAAAGTCTAATGAAACTTTAATGCAGGCAGTATTCTTTATGTCTGCATTAATTTCCGTTATAGCTGTTTTAGCCATCTGCCTCTTTTTATTAATGAGGGGTATACCTGCTATTGGTGAAATTGGTTTCTTAGATTTTATTTTTAGTGAAAAATGGGGCCCTACAAACACCCCTGCATCTTACGGTATTCTATCAATGATTGTAGGCAGCATTTATGTTACAGCTGGTGCAATAGTTATAGGTGTTCCTATAGGCTTACTATGTGCAATATTTTTAGCTGAATTTTGTCCTGAAAGATTGTACAAAATAGTAAAACCTGCTGTAAATTTATTAGCAGGAATTCCGTCTATAATCTTTGGATTTTTTGGTATGGAAATTATAGTTCCTTTTGTTAGAGAAGCGTATGGCGGAAATGGATTTAGTATTATGTCTTCATCAATAATATTAGGTATTATGATACTGCCTACAATAATATCTATAAGCGAGTCATCTATCAGGGCTGTGCCTGAAAGCTATAAGGAAGGATCTTATGGAGTGGGTGCTACTAAAGAAGAAACAGTATTTAAGGTTGTGGTGCCTGCAGCAAAATCCGGTATATTTACATCTATTATATTAGGCATAGGAAGAGCTATCGGCGAAACTATGGCGGTTGTTATGGTTGCTGGAAATGCCGTTATGCCATTAAGTAAAATTAAATTATTAAAACCTATAAGAACATTAACAACTAATATAGTTATGGAAATGAGTTACGCATCAGGACTCCATGAAGAATCGTTAATAGCTACAGGTGTTGTGTTATTTGTTTTTATTATAATATTAAATACAGCTTTAAGTTTGATTAAAGCTAGGACTAATAGAAACTGAGGTGAATTATGGAAGTTTCCAATAAAGATATTAATAACTTAAGATTAAGAAAAATAAAATCTATTATTTTTAAGGCTATCGTATGGCTATGTGGTATATTAACTGTTGGAATTTTAGTTTATATTCTTCTTTTTATATTAATAAGAGGTTTACCTAAAATTAATATGGAATTTTTATTTGGTGAATATAATTCTAAAAACTTATCGGCATTTTCATCAATAGTAACAACAATAGAAATGATAGTTATTTCCCTTTTAATATCAGTACCTATTGGGGTTTTTTGTGCTATATACCTTACTGAATATTCTAAAAGAGGTAACAAAGCAGTAAAAGTCATAAGACTTGCTGTAGATACATTGGCTGGTATACCGTCTATTATTTATGGTTTATTTGGAATGATATTTTTTGTTAATGTGCTGGGATTTAGAGCATCGGTTATATCAGGTATAGGAACAATATCAATAATGATTCTTCCTGTAATAATAAGTTCTTCAGAAGAAGCTATTAAATCAGTTCCAGATACTTATAGAGAAGGAAGCTATGGGCTTGGTGCAACAAGGTTAAGAACTGTTTTTAAAATTGTTTTGCCAACAGCTATACCAGGTATTTTAGCAGGGGTTATACTTGCTATAGGTCGTATAGTAGGAGAAACTGCAGCACTTATATTTACAAGTGGTACAAATGTAATGAAAGAACCTACCTTAAATTTATTTGCATCACAAAGAACATTGGCAATTCATATGTATATGTTGGCAACTGAAGGGTTGCCTCACTCAAAAGATATGGCATTTGCTACAGGATCAATATTAATTTTAATAGTATTTCTAATAAATTTTGCAACAACTAAGCTTGCTGGAAGGTTAGGGAGGTTAAACGATGGAAAATAGTGATAAAATGAAAATCCAAAATGTGGATTTATATTATGGTGATTTTCAGGCATTAAAAAATATAAATATGACAATAAAAGAAAAAGAAATTACTGCATTTATAGGCCCATCTGGATGCGGTAAATCTACATTGTTAAAATCATTAAACAGAATGAATGATTTAGTTGAAGGTGTAAAAATAACAGGAAAAATGCTTCTTGATGATGTTGATATATATAAAGATATGGATGCAACAGTTTTAAGAAAAAGGGTTGGCATGGTTTTTCAAAAACCCAATCCATTTCCAATGAGCATATATGAGAATGTTGCATACGGTCCAAAAACTCATGGAGTTAAACAAAAATCCAAACTAGATGAAATTGTTGAAAAAAGCTTAAGAGCTTCTGCTATGTGGGATGAAGTAAAGGACAGATTAAAGAAAAGCGCCCTTGGATTATCTGGGGGGCAACAGCAAAGATTATGCATAGCGAGAGCCTTATCAGTAAACCCAGAAGTAATTTTATTAGATGAACCAACATCAGCATTGGATCCTATTTCAACTATGAAGATAGAAGATCTTGTGCTTGAAATAAAAAGGAACTATACCATAGTGATAGTAACACATAATATGCAACAAGCAACGAGAATATCTGACAAAACAGGTTTTTTCCTTAATGGGGAAGTTGTTGAATTTGATGAAACAGAAAGGCTTTTTTCAATGCCTAAAAATAAAAAGACTGAAGACTATATAACTGGAAGATTTGGGTAAAATGTAGTATAATAATTAAGAGAATACAGATAATACAGAAAAATTTGTCATTCTGAAGGCGCAGCCTGAAGAATCTCAATTAATCTAATTAAATATTGGGAGTAATTTGGTAGTGAAGTATTAATATTGCAATAAAATATTATATATTGAATGATATTAATCAATAAATAAATAGTTATAAAACTATAAGGAGGTTTTTATGAGGAGTAGATTTGACAAGGAACTTGAAAATTTAAATTTAGAACTTATTAAAATGGGAAGTCTTATTGAAAATTCAATAGAAACTAGTGCTAAATCGCTAATCAATCAAGATTTATCATTAGTAAAAAAAGTTAATGAATATGAAAAAGAAATTGATGAAATGGAAAAAACAATTGAATCTCATTGCTTAAAATTATTATTACAACAGCAGCCTGTAGCTTCTGATTTAAGAATTATAAGCACTGCTTTAAAAATGATTACGGATATGGAAAGAATAGGAGATAACGCAGAGGATATTGCTGAAATTACTAAATATTTAATTGGACAGAAATTTATTAAAGATATAGTTCACATACCACAAATGGCAGAAGCAACTATATCTATGGTAAGAAGAAGCATTGATGCCTTTGTTAATAAGGATAAGCAATTAGCAATTGAAGTATGCGAATATGATGATGTAGTTGATGATTTATTTATGACTGTAAAAAATGAATTAATTGAAAAGATTTATGAAAATAAAGAGTATGGTGAGCAGGCAATTGATTTATTAATGATTGCAAAATATTTTGAAAGAATTGGTGACCATGCTCAAAATATTGCTGAATGGGTTATATTTTCAATAACTGGTGAGCATAAATATGAATAATTTAGAAAATGGAGGAGAATATGAAACTTATATATTGTGTAGAGGATGACTTAGGGATAAGAGAGTTAATTACATGCGCGTTAAATACAGCAGATTTTGAAGTTAATGGATTTGAAGAGTACCAGGAATTTTCCCAAGCTCTCAAAAAGAAACTGCCTGATTTAATTCTCCTTGATATTATGCTTCCTAATACCGATGGTTTAACTATTCTCAAAATTCTAAAAGAAGATCCGGCTTACAAAGATATACCTGTTATTATGCTTACGGCTAAGTCAATGGAAATTGATACTGTAAAGGGATTAGAAAGAGGTGCAGATGATTATATAACTAAACCTTTTGGAGTATTAGAGCTTATTGCTAGAATTAAGGCTGTTTTAAGGCGAGCAGGAAATAACAAAATAACAGAACAAGATTTTATTGAATTAAATGGGTTATCATTAGATTATAGCAGAAGATTAGTTATTTATGATAACAATGAAATAGATTTAACATATAAGGAATTTGAACTACTATATTATTTAATGGTTAACAAAGGTATAGTGCTTTCTAGAGATAAAATACTTCAAAAAATATGGGGTTATGATTTTGAAGGTGAAACAAGAACTGTGGATATGCATATAAAAACTATAAGGCAAAAGCTTGAGGCTGCAAGATGCCCTAATTATATTAAAACTGTAAGGAGTGCTGGCTACAAGTTTGAAGATACGGTGGAAGCATGAAAAAGAGACTTTTCTATGTTATAATAATTTTATCTGTAATTTTAGTTACAATTACTGGCGTTTTATCCTCTTATGTTTATTATGAATTTTATTTAAATGAATCAAAGGAACAGTTAAAAACAATAGCTAAAATGTTATCTAAAGATGATTGGGATACTTTTGAAGCTATTCATAAATCTGCAGATAACATTTTAACATCATCAAATTATCATATTAGGATAACTATAGTGGATAAATCAGGGGATGTAATTTTTGATAATGTTGCAAATTATAATGCTATTGAAAATCATGGAAATAGACCTGAAATAATGAATGCATTTAAATATGGAACTGGTGAAGATACTAGATTATCAAGAACCTTAGAAAACGATACTTATTACTATGCAATGAAATTAAATGATAATAGAGTATTAAGATTGTCAAGAGAATTAAGTAGTATTAGAAAAATGTTTACTAATATTATTCCTATTATATTAAGTTTGTTTTTATTTATAATATGTGTTGCATTTATTGTTGCATCTAGCATTTCTAAAAAAATAATTAAACCTATAACTAATATGACAAAATCTATTGATGAATTGATAGAAGATGATGAATTAAATATTGAAATAGATAATTATGAGGAATTAGAACCCCTTGCTATTAAAATTAAGGAACAAAAAAGTATAATTAATGAATATATTAATGAAATCAAATATGAACGTGATACAATTGGTATAATTACAGAAAATATGAAAGAAGGATTAATCCTGTTAAACAGTGAGAAAAATATTCTTTCAATAAACTCTAGCGGAAAACGTATGGTAGGAAATAGAAAATTTACATTAAAAGGTCGTAAAAATATTATTGAACTAACCAGAAGTGAGCAAATTCTAGAAAATGTTGATAAAGCATTAACTAAAAATAAGCATATTGTTAATGACATGGATTTAAATAGATTTCATTATAGATATTACTACAGTCCAGTATCAGAAACATCTCATATAGTTGATGGACTAGTAATATTAATTGAGGATATAACAAGTCAAAAGAAAGCTGAAATAATGAGGCGTGAATTTTCAGCAAATGTATCTCATGAGCTTAAAACACCATTAACAACAATGATTGGGTTTGCTCAAATGATTAAGGAAGGGCTTATAACAGAAACAGAAAGCATAAAAAAATATTGCGGTCTTATTAATAATGAAGGACTTCGGCTTATAAGTTTAATAGAAGATATTATTAGACTGTCAAAAATTGAAGAAGAAATCGATATAGATTCTAGTAATTTTATAAAATTAAATGATTTAGCATATGATGTATATAATTTGCTAAGTTCAAAAGCTGAAAAAAATAATATAAAAATTACCGTGAATTCAGAAAATGTAGGAATGTATGCAAATGAAAACTATATTAATGAATTATTATATAATATTATTGAAAATGGCATTAAATATAACAAACCAAATGGTGAAGTTATTGTTAATATATATAAAAAGGATAAGATATATATTGTAGTTAAGGATACTGGATTTGGCATACCAGAAGAACATATAGATAGAATTTTCGAACGGTTTTATAGGGTTGATAAAAGCAGATACAAGGAAACCGGGGGAACAGGATTAGGTTTATCAATTGTGAAGCATATAGTAGAAT
>JAQVWY010000104.1 GCA_028709465.1 Tissierellia bacterium
TGTTTTGTATTAACAATAAAATTTATTCTTCATCGATGAATTTATATAAGAAATATTGACTTTTATTATTTTAAGTGCTAAAATTTATAAAACGTTATTATAAAACATTGTTCTATATTTGGAACAAAGGAGGGTATTTTATTATGTTATTTTTAAATAAACAAGATATAAGTTCACTGATAGTTTTTGAAGAAGTTATAGAAAGAATTGAAAAGGCGATGAAGATATATGATGATAAGGAATATATAATGCCTGATAGAATTACTATTAATACTACTGACACTGAAACTTATCAATATATGCCTTGTTTTACAAAAGATGCAAAAGGAACAAAAGCAATAACTCTAAATTTAGAAAATTATAAATATGGAAAGCCTACAATACAAGGTATTGTAACAATAAACAATCCTATTAGCGGAGAAGTTGAATGTATTATAGATGGCGCTACACTTACTGGATATAGAACTGGAGCAGTAGGAAGTACAGGAATCAAGTACACAACAAACGAATTATGTAAAAGTGCAGGGGTTATCGGAACTGGAGTTCAAGGTTTTTATCAATCACTTTATGCTGCATCAATAAGAAAATTAGAAAATCTTTATGTAACAGATTGTGATAAAAATAAATGTATTGAATTTGCTAAAAACTTACAAAGTCATATACCAAATGTAAATGTAGTTCCTGTTGATACTGCAAAGGAAGTAGTTGAAAAATCGGAAATAATTATTACTGTTACCCCATCGGAAAATCCTGTTATTCCAGATGATGAAGGTTTAATCAGAGGCAAGCATTTCGTTGGCATAGGGTCATATAAGCCATCAATGAGAGAATATCCTCAAAGCATATATAAATTAGTAGATAAAATATATGTTGATGTTGACTTTGCTAAAGAAGAATCTGGAGATTTAATTACGCCATGTGAAAAAGGTTGGTTTAAAGAAGAAAATATTGAAACTTTATATACTGGAATTAAAAATAAAAACATTGATAAAAATAAAACTACTTTCTATAAATCAGTTGGTATGGCATTGTTTGATGTTGTAGTAGGAGATTATATTTATAAAAAAGCTCTTGAAAAAAATATTGGCCAGAAAATTCGATTATAATATATGATTTAATATTTAAATTATTATTTTCAAATAATAAGGAGTATGAAAAATGAGACAACCTGCCAGTATATTTAATGATGTTATTGGTCCAGTAATGATTGGTCCTTCAAGTTCCCATACTGCTGCTTCTGTTAGAATTGGAAGATTAATGCATCAGTTAATTAAAGGTAAGCCAAAGAAAGTAATATTTGAATTTGAACCAAAGGGTTCATTAGCAACAACATATCATGGTCAAGGCTCAGATATTGGATTAATTGGAGGATTATTAAATTACGAAACTTATGATGTAAGAATAGTTAATTCATTAAATGAAGCAAAAAATCTTGGCATTGAAGTTGAATTTAATGTTGTTGATTATGAATCAAATCATCCTAATACATATAGAACTACTGTTGTTGAGAATGATGGCAATGAAATTCATGCAACATTTTTGTCTACTGGCGGCGGTATGATAGAAATGATAGAATTAGAAGGTTTTCAGGTATCTATTACTGGTGGCTTTTTTGAGACAATAATATTTCTTAAAAGTTCAGATAGAAAAGAGGCTGCTAGATTACATGAATGCATTGTAGAAAATATTAATGAGTATGATTTTAGCACATTACATGAAAATTCAAATAAATTTTTAATAAATATTAAATCCCAAAATAAATTATCTGAAGGTGAAATTTTTTTAATAGAAAAAAATACAGAAGTTGATAAAATTATAAATTTTTCACCTGTATTGCCGATAAAATCTCAAAAAACTTATGATGATTTGTTTAATACTGCTATTGAGATAGAAAAAATAGCTGTTGAACAGAATTTAGATTTATGGGAAATTGCGATTAATTATGAAAGTTCTAGAGGCAACATTACAAAAGCTGAAGCATACAACAAAATGAAAGATATTGTAAGGATATTAAAAGATTCTATGGAACGTGGAAAAAAAGGTACCAGTTATGAGGATAGAATATTAGGTCATCAATCTAATTTACTAGAAAATGATAACAAAAAATTCATACCTGGCAATGTTTTTAATTCTGTTGTAAAGCATATTACTTTGATGATGGAAATAAAAAGCTCTATGGGAGTTATTGTGGCTGCTCCAACTGCAGGATCTTGCGGGGCTTTGCCTGGAACTATAATAGGAATTGCAGTAGAACTAGGATTAGACGATGATGAAATAACAAAGGCAATGCTTGCAGCAGGTATAATAGGTGTATTAATTGCAGAACACAGCACATTTGCTGCAGAAGTCTGTGGTTGTCAAGCTGAATGTGGTTCTGGTTCAGGTATGACTGCGGCAGGATTGGTTCAATTGATGGGAGGAAGTACAAAACAATGTATTGATGCTGCATCTATGGCTTTGCAGAATATATTTGGATTAGTGTGTGACCCAGTAGCAGATAGAGTAGAAGTACCATGTCTTGGCAAAAACATTATGGCAGGGACAAATGCTATGGCGGCTGCAAATATGGCAATAGCTGGATTTGATAGCGTAATTCCTCTTGATGAAACTATTGAATCATTTCATAAAGTTGGAACTATGCTTCCTTCCGAGTTAAGATGTACAGGTTATGGAGGGCTTTCAATTACAAAAACATCTAAATTAATACATAGCAATTTGCAAAAAAATAATTAGATTGAGCATTTCTTCTTATAGGAGGAGTATTTGTGAATATAGCAGTTGTTAGAGCTTTGGATATTTTAAGGTTTATTGGTAATAGTGAAGAACCTATGTCTTTAACTGATATATCAAAGGCATTAAATATACCTAAAACTACTACATTTAATATTATTAATACATTGGTAGAAGAAAATTGCCTAGTTGTTAAAGATAAAAGAAGTAAGTTATATGACCTTGGTATAGGGATATATGAGATTGGCAATCTATACATTAATAAACTTGAGTATTTAAGCATTGTAAGAGAAGCTATAAAGACTATAAAAGAAACATTATCCACATCATCATTCTTTTGTATTGTAGATAATGATGAATTGATTTATGTAGATAAGGTTGAAACAAGTCATGCTGTAAAGACTTCCATCAGACTTGGACATAGAATGCCAATGTATAGCGCTAGCCTCGGTAAAACAATATTATCATTTTATGATGAAGAATCCTTAGACAGTTATTTAAACAGGGTTAAACTTAAAAGCAAAACTAATAAGACTATAACAGATAAAGAAAAGTTAAAAATTGAATTGCAAAAAGATAGAATAAATGGTTATGCAATTTCTGATGAAGAAAATGACCCAGGTCTTTTTTGCATAGCTGCTCCTGTATTCAATTATGAAGGAAAGCCATTTGCTGCAATTAGCGCATCATTTGTAAAAATGAACGTTAATGATGAAATTGTTGAAAAAGCTAAAAAAGTTGTAGTGGAGCAATCACAAAAAATATCTAGATTACTTGGGTATAGAAAATAATTTATATTTATATTAAAATCCTCTATATTAAAACAAATTGTTTAAGCTTGGAGGATTATTTTTTATATTTATAGTTTTTCAACGTATATTTATATAATTATTTATACAGGTTTTTTATTATTTTTAATAATGTGTTGGATTTTTGGCATAAAAATTGTATAATATAAAATAAATTATATTTAAAGAGGAATAAGTGTGAAAATTAATCATGTAAAAGGGAATACTTATAACATTGAAACATGCTCATCATTTATACCATTTTACAAAATAAACGAAAATGATATTATAATGCTTGACTCAGGGTTATATGATATAGAAACAAAAATTATTAAAGATATATTAATAAATTACAATTTCAATGTTAAGGCAGTAGTTTGTTCTCATGCCCATGTAGACCATGTAGGTAATAATTCCTGGTTAAAGGAGCAGTATAATGCAGAAATAATTATGCCTGAATATGAAAGTTTTATATTTGAATCAATTTATAATATTAAGTCTTATTTATATAAAACGCATATTAGAGATATGGAAAAAATTTATACGCCTATGTTGTTTAAAACAGATAGAAAAATTTCTGCTGATAGTGAATATATAGTTGTTTGTGGCAAAAAATTTCAAATTGTTCAATTGCACGGCCATTCATATTATCATTTGGGTATAATCACTCCTGATAATGTATTTTATGTTGGAGATTCGTTGATGAGTAAAGAAGTTATTATTGAATCTAAAATGTCTTACATAGCAGATATAAGGAAAGATATTGAGTCTAAAGAAAAGATTCGACAAATAAAATGTGATAAATATATTTTAGCTCATAAAGGTGTATATGATGAAATAGATGAAATTATTGATGCTAACTTATCTTTTATTGAAGAACAGGTTCAATTCGTAATTGATATAATTAGAAAAAAACCAATGACATTTGAGGAAGTATGTAGTGAAGTATTTATGGGTCTCAATATTAGGAAAGATGTAATAAAGTATGTTTTAACACAAGGCATAATAATGAACTTTATTAATTATTTTATAGAATATGGAATTGTAAGATTAGAAATTAGAGATAATACCTTAAAATACTGTTTTAATAAACATAGTATAATAAATTAATTAGTAAATTAAAGTTTTATTAATAATTTACTTACTAATTGACACTAATATAATGTTTGTGATAATCTAAATTGAAAATAATTATAATTAGTTAGCTAATACTAATAAGAAAAGGAGAAATTATGATTTTAATAGTTGATTTTGGCGTGCAATATAGCCATCTGATTGCGAGAAAAGTAAGAGAAGCAAATGTATATTGTGAAATAATTCCATACACATATTCTATTGATGAAATCAAAGCAAAAAATCCTAAGGGAATTATATTATGCGGAGGTTTATTAAAGGATATTAATAATTTAGAAGTTCCTGTATTTGATGCTCAAATTGAACCTGATACAGAAACAGTAAATAATTTTCTTTACAATGAATGCGGTGCAAGTAAGGATTGGAAATTAGAAGATTATTGTCAAGATACAATAAACAGAATAAAAGCTCAAGTTGGTGATAAAAAAGCAATATGTGCATTGTCTGGTGGTGTTGATTCATCAGTTGCTGCACTTTTAGTTAATAAAGCCATTGGTTCTAACTTAATATGTGTTTTTGTGGATCATGGTCTTATGAGAAAAGATGAAGGCGATGAAGTTGAGAAGGTATTTAAACAACAGTTTAATATGAATTTAATCAGGGTAAATGCAGGAGAAAGATTCCTTGGGAAATTAGCTGGAGTTACTGATCCTGAAACAAAAAGAAAAATTGTTGGAAATGAATTTATAAGAGTATTTGAAGAAGAAAAGCAAAGATTGAAGGATAAATTTGGTCACATAGATTTTTTGGTGCAAGGTACAATTTATCCTGATGTAATTGAAAGCGGAACAGCTACGGCTGCAATTGTTAAAAGTCATCACAATGTAGGTGGATTGCCAGAGGATGTTGATTTTGAATTGGTAGAACCACTACGTCAATTATTTAAAGATGAAGTAAGAAAAGTGGGCAGACATCTTGGACTTCCTGATATTATAGTTGAAAGACAGCCATTCCCAGGACCAGGTCTGGCAGTTCGTTGTTTAGGAGAGGTTACAGAAGAAAAGCTAAAAATATTAAGAGAAGCCGATTTTATTTTTAGAGATGAAATTAAAAAAGCAAATCTCCAAAATAAGATTTGGCAGTACTTTGCTATCCTGCCAAATATCAGAAGTGTAGGTGTTATAAATGATAAAAGAACTTATACACACACTATTGCTTTAAGAGCAATTCATAGCTCTGATGGTATGACTTCAGATTGGGTAAGAATACCTTATGAAGTTTTGGAAAAAGTAAGCGCTAGAATTGTAAATGAATTAGACAGTGTAAATCGTGTAGTTTATGATATAACAACTAAACCACCTGCAACTATTGAGTGGGAATAGGAAATTAAAAATGCCTCTGAAGCTAGTGAAAAAATAGCTTTAGAGGTATGTTTTTTGCTGGATTGCTCAATATTAACTACATAGGTTTTTCTTGAATTATTTTTTCATAGTTTATTTAAAATTTTCACTTATTAAGTAACGATTCGTTTTATTTTGCTATAATACTAATATTATGTTGTTATATGTTGTTTTCAAAATAAATATGTTAACAAATGTATAGACAAAAATATTTAATTTGGTTATAATGTAAACGACGAGGTTATCACTAATAGATTTACCAAGTACTTAAATAAATTTATAAATACATATATAGGAGGTTTTATTTAAATGAGTAAACCAGTATTATCAAAACATTTTGAATCAAGAACACCATCTGATGTAAGATTATCACAAATGAAATATGCAGAACGTAAGGTTAAGCCAGAAGCAGTAATTAACGTTGGAATTGGTAATGTTTCACTTCCTACAAATCCTGCTATGCAAAAAAGAATGTTTAATCTAGATGCACCTGAAAGCCCATTTAACAAAGGGGTTATCAGATATACTGCTACAGGTGGTTTTGATGAAACACAACAAGCGTTTAAAAACATTCTTGCTTGTGAAGGATTTGATACTAGTAAATTGTATGTTACAGTAACAGACGGTGGTTCTACTGGTATGGAATTATTAATAATGGGAGTATGTGGCCCTGCAGGAACTTCTGAAAGTCCTCTTATGATGATAGATCCAGCATATACAAATTATATTTCTTTTGCTGAAAGAGTAGGACGTAAAACAGTTACAGTTAAACGTCATTTAAATGAAGATGGAAAATTTAGCCTTCCAGAACTTGATAAAATTGAAGAAGTTATAAAAGCTAACAAACCTGGAGCGCTTCTTGTTATACCATATGACAATCCAACTGGACAGCTTTATGATAAAGAAACTTTAAAATCACTTGCAGAACTTTGCGTAAAATATAATATGTGGATGGTTAGTGACGAAGCTTATCGTGAATTATATTATGTTGAAGGCGGCGAATTAGTAAGTATTTGGGGAATTACTGACAAAGATGTGCCAGGAATCGAAGGAAGAAGAATAAGCATTGAAACAGCATCAAAAGTATGGAATGCATGTGGATTAAGAATAGGTGCAGTAATTACTGATAGTCCTGAATTTAATAACCGTTGCACAGCTGAATATACAGCTAATCTTTGTGCAAATGCAATCGGACAATATATATTTGGTGCATTAGCTCATGAAAGCAAAGAAGACCTTACAGCTTGGTTTAAGGAACTTCGTACTTACTATGGAGATTTAATCAAGAAAGTAAGCAGTAATTTAAAAGAATTAGAACCAGAATTAATCGTTTCAAGTCCAGATGCATCACTTTATACTGTAATTGATGTTAGAAATGTTGTAAAACCAGGATTTGATGCAATAGAATTCTGCTTGTACTGTGCAGGTGAAGGATCTGTTGATTTAGACGGAGTAGAAACAACATTACTTGTAGCTCCATTAAAAGGATTCTATGACATTCCAAAAGGAGAAAACAATCCAGGAAGTACTCAATTTAGAATTTCATATGTGGAAACCCCTGAAAACATGTTAAAAGTACCAAGATTATTTGTTGAACTTGTAAAACAATACGAAGCAAGAAGATAATTAATTTAAATATAAACTCTTAAAATAAAACCACCAAATCAAGGCTGCAAATGATTTGGTGGTTTTTAAATATTTTTTTAGAATTATATAAAACGTTATTTTAAAAAGGCATATTAAATAATAATTAGCATATGTTATTAATCTATGATATAATTATTAAAAATTAAGGAGAATACTATGTCTGAATTTAAAGAAATTAAACCAATTGAACTTAATGAAAATACTTTTAAAATAATCGGCAAGGACGCAATGCTTATAACTGCAGAAAAGGATGGGAAAATTAACACAATGACAGCTAGCTGGGGTGGGTTAGGTGTATTATGGAGTATGGAGGTAGTATTTATTTTTGTAAGACCTCAAAGATATACCAAAGAATTTATTGAAGCTAATGATTATTTTTCTTTATCATTTTTAGGAGAAAATTATAAGAAACAATTAGGTTATTTAGGAACTGTATCAGGTAGAGATGAAGATAAAATAGCTAATTCTGGATTGACATTAAATAATAATGAGAATGCACCTTATTTCGATGAATCTAATAAAGTTATAATATGTAAAAAATTATATGAACAAGATTTAAAGGAAGAATTTTTTATAGATAAAAGTATAATAGATAAATCTTATCCTGATAAAGATTTTCATACTGTATATGTTGGAAAAATAGAAAAAGTGCTAGTTAAATAGGTTACATAAATTATTACTATTATTACTTGAAAAAATATTAGGGATAGAATATAATATGATTATAAGCTAAAAAGTCTATTTCTGTGTCATTGTTGTGAATATTAAAAAATATTAGTTTTATAAAGGTAAATTAATGAAAATAGCTGTTATTGATGGTAAAGGTGGAGGAATTGGAAGTCAGGTAGTGGAAAGACTGAAGTCTTTAAATAACAATGATATTGAAATCATTGCGCTGGGAACGAACTCTCAAGCGA
>JAQVWY010000022.1 GCA_028709465.1 Tissierellia bacterium
TACACCATTTGGAGGACATCCTTGACACCCTTCTTCACTTGTTGCAACTAAATTTACACATGCATTACCGCCTACAGCGTCTACATCAATATCTATAGGAATTTCTGCACATACTCTACGTCTTACAAAGAAAGTAATTTCTGTGTCGCATTGAGTAGGACATGGTACAAATGATACAGTGGCATTTCCGCAGCAGATTACATGAACTGGTCCAACTTCAGCACTGGCAGTAACTGTAACTGGAGCACATACATCAATTGTTTGAAATACTGTTGTGGATTCGCAATCATCATCGTCATCATCATCGTCATCATCATCGTCGTCGTCATCATCGTCGTCATCATCGTCGTCATCATCGTCGTCATCGTCGTCGTCATCGTCGTCGTCATCGTCGTCGTCATCATCGTCGTCATCGTCGCCAATAACAACTTCTTCTTCGTCTTCCAAGGCTAATGCAATTTCATTTGATGCATCTGAATTATCTGTAATAAATTTTCTCAATAATTTATTTATCATATTTAATCATACTCCTATATTTATTAACCCGTATTAAAATAAGGGCTTTATATATATTATGATATATAAAAAGCATGGTTCCACCAAATGACAAAATTAAACAAAAAAAACACCCATTTATTAGTCGTTTCAAATATAAGGTGTTTTTTTAATAATACTTTTATTCTTCGTCCTCTTCTTCAGGCTCATCCCAATTATGATAGACTTCTTGGACGTCATCATTATCATCTAATGCATCAATTAACTTTCCAAGATTTTTAAGGGCATCTTCATCTTCCACCTTAACATATGTTTGAGGTATATACATTACATCCCCTTTAATATTATCATAGCCAGCTGATTTTAAGCCGTTTAAGACTGTTATAAAGTCTTCAGGAGCAGTAGTTATTTCATAACTTTCATCTTGAACTTCAAAATCTTCAGCTCCTGCCTCTAATGCAGCCATCATGAGAGTGTCTTCATCAATTTTATCATCAAATTCAATTGAAATTACTCCCTTTCTATCAAACAAGTAACCAACACAGCCTGTAGTTCCTAAATTTCCATTATATTTAGAAAAATAATGTCTAACATCTGCTGCAGTTCTGTTTTTGTTGTCAGTTAAACATTGAACCATAAAGGCTGTTCCACTTGGACCGTAACCCTCATAAGTTATAGTTTCGAAATGCTGACCTTCTAATGCTCCTAAACCTGCTTTTATAGCTCTATCTATATTGTCATTAGGCATATTTTGCGCTTTAGCCTTTTCAATTGCAGTTGCTAGTGATGAGTTGTAATCTGCATCAGCTCCACCCTCTCTCACTGCTACTGTTATTGCTCTTGCTAATTTAGTAAATATCTTTCCCCTTATTGCATCTTGTTTTCCTTTACGATTTTTTATATTTGACCATTTTGAATGTCCTGACATAATATCCTCCTATATTAATCCTTGTTACTAATTATTAACGAGACATTTTATCATAAGTTATATACTTTTTCAAATAATTTTGTTACACAACTATTTTTCCATCATTTATTGAATAATAGGATGATTGTCCAATATTAAAATCTGAATTACCGCTTGTAACTTCGTTTATTAAATCAGTTAATCTATCCATATCTTCCACCTTACAAAGAACTGTTAATATTACATTTTCTTCATAAACTTTATCTTTGATAATAAAAGAGTTTTTAGAAAGCTCATTTTCCATTTTCCCAAGCAAAGTATATTCTGTTTTTATAGATACTTCATTGAATAATGATTTTTCCACTATTAAACCGTTATCTAATCCAATTTTAGCACCTTTAGTATATGCCCTAACAAGTCCTCCAGCTCCAAGCATAACTCCACCAAAATATCTTGTAACAACTACAACGACATTTCTTAAATTTTCTTGATTAATTACATTTAAAACTGGCATACCTGCAGTTCCTGAAGGCTCTCCATCATCAGAAAACCTTTGTAAATTACCACTTTCACCGATAGTATAAGCATATACATTATGACTTGCATCCTTATATTCTTTTTTAATTTTTTCTATAAATTCTAATGCCTCTTCTTCATTGGTCACAGGTGATGCAGTGCCAATAAATCTTGATTTATTTATTATTACTTCATCACGCCCTAACTTATGAATTGATTTGTAACTCATTTTAGTAAATCACCTCAATATATTTTTCATAATTGTTTCTTTCATTTTCATATAATACTGCATCAAAAATAATCCCATTTTCATCATACTTTTCATTGCTTGTATTTCTATTTTCATACAAATAATAATATGTTTTTAAATCCGAATTAGGAATTCTTAAAACACATTTTATTTTGTTCCCATTAAGCTTATAATCTATTGCTTCCAATAATTTGTCAATATTAAATTTGTTTTTAGCTGATATATAAACTATATCATTAGTAGAAATAGTTCTTATATTATCGCCTGATATTTTATCAATCTTATTATAAACAGTTATAACAGGTATTTCTCTTCCAGTAATTTTTTCAATTAAATCGGTTGTAGTTTCTTTGTGCAATCGTAAATTTTCATCATTTATATCAATAAGATGAATTATTATATCAGCATATTTAATTTCTTCTAAGGTTCCCTTAAATGCTTCAACAATTTGTGTAGGAAGCTTTTTAATAAATCCAACTGTATCAGAAAATATAACTTTTTTACCTCCAGGTAATTTCACACTTCTTAATTCTGTATCTAAAGTAGCAAAAAGCATATTATCAGCATATACTTTTTTGCTTTCTGCTTCTTCCTTATATTGGCTTTCCACCAAGACATTTAACAATGTAGATTTACCTGCGTTAGTATATCCTACTATTGATATTATAGGAACTTGGTCTTTTAATCTTTTTTTTCTTTTTGTCTCTCTTACTTTTTCTAATTCCTGCAACTGACTTTGTATATCAGAAATTTTTTCTTTGATTCTTCTTCTATCAATTTCCAACTTCTGCTCGCCAGGTCCCCTTGTGCCTATTCCTCCCCCTAAACGAGAAAAGTTCCTTGAACCTATCAACCTTGGAAGGCTATATTTTAATTGTGCCAATTCCACCTGAAGCTGTCCTTCCTTGGTAAAGGCTCTTCTTGCAAATATGTCTAGTATTAAATTTGTCCTATCTATAACTTTTGCATCCACAATCTCTTCAATATTTCTAATTTGAGAACCAGTCAATTCATCATTAAAAATCACTGTATCTATTTCTAATTCTTTAACATATAAAGCTATTTCTTCAACCTTACCTTGCCCAACATAATATCTATTATCTATTCCATGTCTATTTTGAATAATAGTTGATATTACTTCTCCTTCGGCAGCCTCCACAAGCTCTGTAAGCTCTTCCATATCATTTTCATTTTCATCTTCAGTTAATTGAACTGCAACTAACAAGCAACGTTCTTTATCTTCCATGTTTCCTCCAAAAAAGTCACAAAAGTATTATTACTGTATTTTAACATATTTATTATGTAGCTGTACAGCTAAAAATATTCTCTTCAATCTTTTAGTTATTTTTTGTCTTTCTTTAATATGTTTTCATGATTATAACACAAAAAACCTTTTTTGTCATTCCAAGCCAAGTAAAGAATCTCTAAATCATTCAAACCATGCAATTCATCGCTAGCTTTAATTACCTATTGGAAATTTCATATATGAGTCAGGAACTTCTCCGACTATTACTATTTCTGCTATTAACACGTTATTCTTTATGGACATTGAGCTAGTAGTTACAGGACTTACAATTCTCATATCCACAGCTACTGTTATGTATATTTTATATCTTGTTTGGTTGATTCCAGATTCCTCAAATTCAGTGATAAAATCTACCAATACACTTCCTTGATGCAAAATTGTAAAATTTAGTTTTGGTCCTTTATTAGCCAATAATTGACTATCAAGAGCTGAACCTAAAGGAATAGAAAATTTTTGATTTGACAGTGTACTAATATTCTCTTGAACGTCTTTTGCAATATTAGAAGAAATAGTATTCATAACTAAGGCATCTGTTCTAATCATATTAATTCTTCCTTCATTATCATAAGTTGGAACTAATATTTGTTCTTTTAATTCATCCTTTTTTAATTGTGCTCTTACTGTATCATTTATTATTCTAGTTGCAATAACTTTTGCTTGTACCTCACAAATAGATTTTATAGTAGGTTTAATACTAACTTCTAGGTAATAATATGATAACAATGCCATAAATACCAAAATTAAGGTAAAAAAATAAGCCTTTTTTTTCTTATTATTTTTCAACTATTGATTTCCCCCTTATTTTGTTCTATTATATATAATATGATAGTTTATAAAAACTTTGACAACATTAGTTAATTTTGTGGTATACTAATCTATTATAAGTTTTTATGTACTCATGTGTAACTATATTGGAGGTTAATATGGCAAATGAAAATAAAAGAAATATAGAAAATGCAAATAATAAAAAATCAAACAATAATGAGGAAAAAAGAAAAAAGAAATCTAAAAGAAAATGGAAATCTATTTTAAAAATTTCTCTTTTAGTTATATTTATTGCAATGATTATAGCAGGTGGTGCAATCGCAGGAATGTTATTAGGTATTATTAAAAGCGCACCTGAAATCGATCCTACAAATGTTTTAAATAACCTAACAGAAAGTTCCGTTATATTAGATGAAAATGGTACTATTATTGAACAAATTCATGATCCTAATGAAAACAGAGATATAGTTGAATTGAAAGATATTCCTGAAAATTTACAAGATGCTTTTATTGCAATAGAAGATCATCGTTTTGAAGATCATCCAGGTATAGATATACAACGTATATTTGGTTCTCTTATACACAATGTTAAAGTAGGCGACCCTACGTCCCAAGGTGCTAGTACTATTACTCAACAGCTTGTGAAAAATCTGTATTTGACTAATGAAAAATCATGGGAACGTAAAATTAAAGAAATTTATTTAGCTCTTCAGGTAGAAAGAAAACTTAGTAAAGAACAAATACTTGAAAATTATTTAAACACTATTCCATTAGGTCAAAGTGCATATGGTGTTCAAACTGCAGCTTATTATTATTTTTCAAAAGATGTAAACGAGCTTACACTGGCTGAAAGTGCTCTTTTAGCAGGTGCTGCAAAGAGTAATGTTTATTATGCTCCTTTTAACCGTTATAATTTAGAAGATACAAATGATATTCCTGAACAAGATATAGTTGGTTATGTTTTTATAGGTTCAGTTCAATATGCATGTGTTTATAATCAAAATGCTATTGATAGACAACATGTAATTTTAAACAGAATGCTAGACTTAGAATTTATTAATCAACAAGAATATGACGCTGCAATGGCTGAAGATATGCACCTTGCATTAAAACCTGGCCAAACAAAAGTAGAAGGAATATCATCTGCTTCAATGGATTACGTAAAAGAAAAAGTAATTGAAGATTTAATGGAAACCCAAGGGTTAATCTATGAGGATGCTGAAAACTACTTATATAAAGGTGGTTTATCAATAACTTCCACTATAGATCTTAAAATGCAAAAATCGCTTGAAGATTCATATAATAATTTTGCTGAACTGTTTTTAGGTGCTACTCCCTCAGGGGATAAGCCTATTGTTCAGGATTGGAGATATTTTAAATGGTCAGGTGGCACTCCAACAGGTTCATTAGATTCTAATTTAAATATATTAGATGAAAGCGGTAATATTATTTATTATGACAAAATAAATATCTTGGATGAAAACAATAATATTTATATAAATGAAAATGAGTACAGTTATGATGAAGCTGGAAATTTAGTTATTAATTCAAATAAATTTAACATATATTCCACATCAATTGATATAATTGATTGTTACACTATTGATGATAAATTAAATTTTGTTTCACACACCATTGGTGGTTTAAACATTGGAAACAATTATGAAATATTAGAACAAAAAGGTACAAAAGGTGTTTTTAAAATCCCTGCTTCATATATAAATAAAAATCCAGAAATGTTTGTAGTTGGTACTGATAATGTGTTGAGAATATCAAAAGATTATTTCTTCTTTCAAGAAAAAGGTATAGTTCAGCCACAGTCTGCTGCAGTAATAATGGATTATAAAACTGGTAAAATAAAGGCTATGATTGGTGGAAGAAATATAGAAGGTTCTAAAACATTTAACAGAGCTGTATCTGCCGCTAGACAGCCTGGTTCAACTATTAAACCCCTATCAGTTTATCTGCCAGCATTAGATTTAGGTTACACTGCTGCCTATGTGTTAGATGATTTGCCAAGATATTATAATGGCGATAGATGGCCTAAAAACTGGTATGAACACAGAGCGATTAAGTATTGGGGTAAAGTTACACTACGAAAATCTATTGAACAATCAATTAATACTAATGCGGTTACTATGTTAGAAACAATAGGTACAGATAAAGCTATTGATGCTTTAACTAAATTAGGATTAATTGATGGAGATAACCCTGGAAATGATACTTTTGTAACTCCTGAAGAAAATCCAAATTATAATGATGTTAATTTAGCATCCCTTGGATTGGGAGGTTTAACAAAAGGATTTTCTCCTTTAGGAATGACTGCTGCTTATGGAGCAATTGCAAACAATGGAGTATATACTGAACCAATAGTATATACAAAAGTAACTAACAGCAAAGGCGATATAATATTAGAAAATATACCTGAAACAAGAGTTGTAGTAAGCCCAGAAATTGCTTCATTAATGACAGATATATTAAGATCAACAGTTTATTCAGGGCTTTCATATGAAGCTAAACTTCCTGCTAACATGGGAATTGAAGTAGCAGGAAAAACAGGTACAACACAAGCAAACGGAGATTTTTGGTTTGTGGGATATTCTCCATATTATGTAGGTGGAATATGGGTTGGCAATGATAATGTTCAAATGAAGCTATCAGGCAATAGTGGTGCTAATGCAAGACTTTGGAGCGGTATAATGACACCTATACATGAAGGATTAGATCCAGCTAAATTTGAATTGAATAAAAATTTAATTCCTGTAAATGTATGTAGTCAATCTGGAAAACTTCCAACTGACCTTTGCTCCCATGATCAAAGAGGAAGTCAAGTTATTACTGAATATTTTGTTCCAGGCACTCAACCTACGCAAACTTGTGATGTGCATGTAATTGCTGAAGTTTGTTCCAGCTCAAATATGCTTAAATCACCGTTTTGCCCCGGTAATTCAATAACTCAAAAGGTATTTATTAATAGGGAAAAACTATACGACCCATATGCAGGTACTACAAATGGTGAAGCTATAAAATTATATCAACAAATTAATGAAGATTTAACAAGTACTTCCATTGAAGATTTAAAACAAATTTATGCTGGTCAAGCAACATTTGATGAAAATAATAAAATAGTTGAAGTATTAGGAATTCCAGTTGATAAGTTATATTCAGGAGGGTTTATTACACTAGATTATGAATATCAACTGCCTACAAAGGTATGTACGTATCATACTCAATGGCATTTAGATCAATGGAACAACAACAAAGGCAAACCAAATAATGGAAATAATGACGATGAAAACAATGGAAATAATAATAGTAACGAAAATAATAGTAATAATGGAAACAACAATAATAATATAGAAGATATAATTGAATCTGATAAACCAGATGAGATAATAGATTCAATTTTAGATTCCATAACTAATTAATTATTTAATTATTATATGTATTTAATAGTAAAACTTCTAAAAAAAGCTTATTAATTATAAGCTTTTTTTAAATACAAACGTAATACAAAGCCGAAGTTTTCAATATCAAATAACTAAAAGTAGAATTTTCTCGACAATTTTTTTCAAAATGTAGATATTGTTTATTTAATAACAATCGCTCTTCAAAATTGTTGACAAACAAAAATAAATACTATATAATTTCAATGTGATTTAACTTGTTGCAAATTGTAATTAATTGTAGTTGAATTTAGTTTAATTAATAGTAAGTTTGTAATTTTATTATTTTTAATTTAATTTGATTAAACAAAATTTTTATTTAATTAAATACGAATTGCAATTTAATAATCACAAAATAACATCTAAAGGGGAAAAACAAACATGAATAGTAAAGAAAAAAACCCTCAAGTAATGGTTAATGAGAAGGGTGAAAGATTAGTAAAAGCAGTTGGACCAAGCGCTTTTATAACAATCGGTGTTTTCGTAGTTCTATTTGGTTATCTTGGCTCTGTAATGGGCATTGACAAAGTTTTTGGTGTTTTAATGAAAACTGGATTTGACGTATTGATTAATACATCATTCTACATCATGGCAGTTGCAATCATAGCAGGAGGCTGCTCATATGTATGGTCTGAATTCGGAGTTATTGCATTAGTAAACAAAATACTTTCACCATTAATGAGACCTTTATTTGGTCTTCCAGGTGCTGCAGCAATTGGTGCTATGACAACTTATGTATCTGACAACCCTGCAATATTAGCATTAGCTGAAGACCCAGGATTTGACAAATACTTTACACCTGCTGAAAAAGCAACTTACACAAACTTTGGTACTACTTTTGGAATGGGTCTTATAGTTACAGCTTATATGTTAGGACTAGGTAAGGATTATTTTTTAGCAACATTAATTGGTAATATTGCTGCAATATTAGGTGGAGTTGTATCTACAAGACTAGTTTTAATAGCTGCAAAAAAATACTATAAAGAAGATCGTAAATTCAAAATTGATGCAAATGATAAAAATGATCCAACTATATCTATGAGAAAAATTAGAAACGGTGGATCTTTTGAAAGATTTTTATCAGCATTTATGGATGGAGCTAAATCTGGTGTTTCTTTAGGACTAGCTTGTGCTTCTGGTACAGTATTAGTTTGTACATTAGTTATGATTCTAACTTTTGGACCTGCAGGTGAAAATGGAGAATATATTGGTGCTGCTTATGAAGGAGTTAGATTATTACCTAAATTAGCTCAACCATTGTTACCAATATTTAAAATTTTATTTGGATTCACTAATTCAGAAGTTATGGTATTCCCTCTAACAGCATTAGGAGCAGTTGGAAGTGCAATGGGATTAACATCAGGATTACTTGAAAATGGTTTTGCTAATGCTCATAACGTAGCAGTATTTGTTGGTATCGGTATTTGCTGGAGTGGTTTCTTAAGTACACATGTTGGTATGCTAGATACTTTAAAACAAAATCATTTTATAAGATTAAGTATTGGATGCCATTTAATAGGTGGTATAGCAGCTGGTATATTTGCTAACTATATTTATTTAATAGTTACTTCAATACTATAATAATAATTACAAAAAGAGTTTACAATTATTTTGGTAAACTCTTTTTTCATTTGTGCTTGTTTTTATATTTTATCATCATCACTTTCTTTTAGGATTAGATACTAATGCAACTATATAACCAAGTATTAGAGCTGTAGCTACTCCTGCTGAAGTTTTCATAATACCTCCACTCAAAGCACCTATAAAACCTCTGCTGGATGCTTCCTCCATCGCACCCTTAGCTAATGAGTATCCAAAACCAGGTAATGGTACAGTTGCACCTGAATAACCAATTTCTACAATTTTTTCGTAAATACCAAAATAACCTAGAATTACACCAGATACTACAAATGAAACTAATAAATATGCAGCATTTAATCTAAATTTATCCATTACTATTTGCCCAATTACACAAATTAATCCCCCCACCACAAAACTCATAATATAATTCATATTTATCTCCTTAAATCTCAATACCTATACAATGAGCTATACCAGGTATACTGTCTCCTTGTAATGTCACAGTTGGTGAATGTAACGCACCTGTTGATGTAAATAATAGGTTTTTAATTTCCTTATTTTTTAACTTTTTATACAAGAACGAACCAAATACCACCGCTGAACAACCGCAACCACTTCCTCCAGCATGAACATCCTGCTTTTCTAAATCAAAAATAATAGTGCCACAATCATCAAATTTGTTTTCTATACTATTATTATCATCAATAAACAATTTATTAACAATACTTTTCCCAACCGTCCCCAAATCTCCGGTAGTAATTAAATCATAATCTATTTTAGTATCAATCAAATGTTGATTTAAAGAATCGTATGCTGCTGGTGCCATGGCCGCTCCCATATTATTAGCATCACTAACACCTAAATCTACAATTTTTCCAAATGTAACATGTTTTATTTTAGGACCTTCGCCGTAATTTGACAGCCAAACTGCCCCAGCTCCTGTAACTGTCCACTGTGCTGACATAAATCTTTGTCCTCCCATTTCTAAGGGAGCTCTATATTGTCTTTCAGCACTACAGAAGTGACTGGATGTAGCACAAACAACATTGTTTGCAAAACCTCCATCAATTAACAAAGCTCCTAACCCCATGGATAAAGACATAGTGGAACATGCCCCATATATTCCAATATATGGTATCTGCAGTTCTCTTGCAGCAAATGATGCCGAAACTATTTGGTTCAATAAATCACCTGATATAAGTAAATCAATCTCATTTTTATTAAGGTTATTTTTTTTCAATAAATTTTCCACAGCAGTTACTTGAAATTTTCTTTCACTTTTTTCAAAGGAATCTTCTCCAAATAAATCATCTTGTACTACCATATCAAAATCTTTTTTAAGTGGTCCTTCCCCTTCTTTTGGACCGACTATTGTGTATGTGTCTCTAATAATAACATTATCTTTAATTTTATATGTTTGTTTTCCAATCTTTTTCAAGGTTATTTTCCTTTCATAATAAATATTATCTGTTTATTTAAATAATAAGCTTAATATGCCTACACAAAAGGATGCAAAATATCCAAAAAGTAAAACTGGACCAGCTAACTTAAATATATTTGCAGCAGTACCTAGTATATACCCTTCTTTTTTGAATTCTAATGCTGGAGATACAACTGAATTGGCAAAACCTGTAATGGGTACTATTGTACCCGCACCGCCATATTTGCCTAAATTATCATAAACTCCAAATCCAGTTAATATAGCACTTAATGCTATGAGGAATATGGAAGACATAACAATAGCATCATCTTTAGGTACAGCAAAAAAAGAAATAAATATATTTTTTACAATTTCGCCTATTGTGCAAATAGTTCCCCCAAAAATAAATGCTAGTATACAATTTTTAAACATTTTATTTTTTGGAGTATGCTCATCTACAACTTTTTTATATGACTCTTTAGTATATTTCATATTACCTCCACTATAACAATACAGCACTTTCAGGTATTTTTTTTAATGATTTATCAATACTATTACCATACACAATTGCTGAAATACTCAGCAATAAAATTATTACTAAAAAAAATATCTTTTTCTTCATAATTATCACCTCAACAGTATTATTTACAAAAATTAAAAATGAATACAAAAAAAAAGACATTTACTATGCCTTTTTTTAAAGAGTTTACTATTAATTTCAAATTATTTTTTAATTATTTTTTGAATTAATTTTTTTTCTCATAATTACTTTTGTTCCAATATCCTTTTCAGATAAAACTACAAGTTCATCCATGAAAGTTTCCATAACAGCAAAACCCATCCCAGATCTTTCAAGTTCTGGCTTTGTTGTATACAAAGGTTCTTTAGCCTTGTCCACATTTATGATTCCACAACCAAAATCTTCAATAATAATTTCTACTGTATTATTTTTTATTCTGCATTGTATTTCAATATCTCCAACAGTATTTTCATAACCGTGAATTATAGCATTTGTTACAGCTTCAGATACAGCAGTTTTAATATCAGATATTTCCTCAATAGTAGGATTTAAACTTGAACAGAACGCTGCTACTGCTGCTCTGGCAAAAGATTCATTTGTTGAAAGGCTCGGTATTTTAATATATACATAATTATTATGCATTTTGTCCCCCTATTTAATATTTATTATTTTTCCAATGCCACTCATATCAAGTATTTTTCTCACTTTTGTACTTGCATTTATAATTTCTATAACACCATTTCGCTTTCGAATATTTTTATAACGGCCTATTACAAAACCAATACCAGAACTATCAATAAAATCAAGATTTTCAAAATCAATTATTAACTTTGTAATATCATTTTCATTGATTCTTTCATCAATTTCATATCTAGTTTTATCAGCTCCATGATGATCTAATTCACCTGAAAGTTTAATTGTTAATTTCTGACCAGATTCAATAAATTCTATATTCAATTCATCCTCCAACCCTTTCTTTAATAGTGTACAAGTTATTATACTACTTTGAATATAGCTTTTCCTTGACATATTTTGATAGCTTTTGTCGAATTTTCAATGAATATGTAATTATTATGTTATTCTGAACCCAACATTTTCTGTCATTATAAAACAACATTCTCTGTCATTATGAACCGCAGGTGAAGAATCTCACTTAAAAATTTAAAGATCCTTCGCTACCGCTCATAATTAGCGACCGACACCAAATTTTAAAAACCAAGGGTCGTCTACTAACTTATTTTTTCTAAATATGGAAGCATAATTTGAAATTCAGAACCTATACCTACAGTACTTTTAACTTTAATTTTACCTTTATGACCTAATATTATTATTTTGGCTATAGACAATCCTAATCCATGACCACCAATATTTCTGCTCCTAGATTGTTCAGCCCTATATAATCTATTAAATATATTACTTAAATCTTGTTTATCTATTCCAACTCCTGTATCTAATATACTTATTATATAATAGTCATCATCAATATAACTAGTAATTGTGATATCTTCCCCTTTAGGGGTAAACTTTATTGCATTTTCAATAAATATTCTGATAGATTGCTTGATTCTGTTTTTATCTGCATACACTAGTGCATCATCATGAAATTTATATATAAAATTATGATTAGAGTCAATTATGTTTGTTTCTTTTTCTATTTCAAAAAGTATATCACAAATTCTAATATCTTCTTTAGCAAATAAAAGAGTTTGTCTGTCACTTCTTGCAATAAACAACAACTTTTCAATTAAATCTTGCATATTATCTGCTTCATTTTTTATTGCACCGATAGATTCTTCTAAAACTTCCTTATCTTTTTTCCCCCATCTATCAAGCATGTTCACATAGCCTTTTATAACTGCTATTGGTGTTCTTAACTCATGAGAAGCATCTGAAACAAATTGCTGCTGTAATTTGTATCCCTCTTCTATTCTATCCATCATTTCATTAAATGTTTGAGACAACTCTTTTAATTCGTCTTGCGTTCCTTTAACATCAAGCCTTGTGTTAATATTATTTACAGTAATAGTATTAGTTATTTCAGTCATTTTTTTTATTGGTCCTATTAACTTATAACTGGTTCTAGATACTATAGGTGCAAAAATTAATAATCCAAATATTCCTGAACTTAAAACTAATAAAGCTATACTTTTTGTGTCATTTACTAATTTTTCAGAGGAATAATATATATTAATATAATAACTATAACCGTTATGTTCAAAAGTAGAAGAAAATACATATTCATTTTTTAATAATATATTTTCTATTGTTGCTATTATATTATTAGAAAATCTGTCTCTCCCACCCGATGAATATACAGCATTTAATTTATCATCAAAAATTTTTATTTTTGTTATGTCATTTTTATCAACCATGTTTTGAAATTCATTATAATCAGGAAATTTGTTTATAATATTGCTTAAGTCTGAATAAATCACATTATTTTCTAATTTTTTGATTTCAAATACAAAAAATCCTAAAGAAGTTATTAAAGAAACTATCATTATTACTATAATATATAAAAGCATATATGATGTTGATATTTTAAATGCTATAGAAAATTTAAACCTTTTTAATATATTTACAAAAAAATTAAATATTAATCTAAATGGAAATATAATAATCCTAAATATGATATTTAAAATATATTTAAAAAATTCTAGTATATAATATTTTTTCATATTATTATCAGCCTCTTATTATATATCCTACTCCTCTAACAGTTTCAATAAGATTAATATTGTATTTTTGATCTATTTTACTTCTTAAATATCTAATATAAACATCTATAATATTTGTATCTCCAAAATAATCATAACCCCAAACTTTATCTAGAATTTTTTCTCTAGATAATACTATATTTTTATTTATTACCATAAACTCCAACAATTCAAACTCTTTTTTAGTTAAGTCAATATTTTCGCCGTCATATTCAATCCTGTAATTACCTTTATATAATTTTAATTTCCCTATTTCAAAAACTATTGCTTCATTCTCATAGTTTGATACGTATTTTCTTTTCAATAAAACTCTTATTCTAGCTAAAAGCTCCTCAACTGCAAAAGGTTTTGTCATGTAATCATCTGCACCAATATTTAGTCCAGTTACCTTATCAGTTATATCATCTTTAGCAGTAAGCATTATAATTGGCACTTCAGATACCTGCCTGATTCGTCTGCAAACCTCCACTCCACTTAAACCTGGAAGCATTAAATCAAGTATTATTAAACTTACATCATTCGACTTTCCTTTTTCAAGACCATCTCTACCATTATCAGCAATTTCCACATCATAACCTTCATATTTTAACTCTAATTCAAGAAATCTAGCTATCTTTTGTTCATCTTCAACTATTAAAATCTTCTTTTTATTTTCCATAATATCCCTCACCTTTTTATTATACTATTAAATATGTTAATTTTCAAATACTAATGTGTTATCCCTGACATTTTTTTAAATCATATATATTACAATTATCAATCACAAATCCTGCAAAATATAGGTCATAATCCCTTGAATATTCTTAAGTATTATTATGGAAATGATATAGAAATTAAAACTGCGCCAATTGATGAAGATATATATTTCAAAGACAACTTATTAATTAATGTATATGAACATCAAAAAAATAGCTTATAAGAATATACCCAACTTGCAATCAAGAATTGCAGTTGGGTTCAATAATCTTTAAATTAACAGTAAGAAACTATAAGGTTACAAAAATTACTCTATTATTATTTCGTTTTCTTCTGTTCCATCATAATCTTCATTATCTTCATTATCTTCATTCACATTAGTTGGTTCACCAAAATCTTCAATGAATTCTTCTGATTTTACCTTTATTTTTTCAACCGTTTCTTGCATATTTCTTTTAATACCATGTACATTTATTGAATTTTTATCTCTGTATATTTTTATTTTACATGATGTTAACAATGCAAGTAATATTCCAAATATTACAACCCAAAATGCTAATAAAAACACTATTAAAACTAATACAATAGGAACATCTATGAGGGTTCTACCATTTTTGCTTTTTACTAAAAATTTAAGTTCAAGTAATTTATTTGCAAATTTTGCAAAACCATCTTTATCATGTTCTTTTCTCTTATAGCCTTTCTTTTTTTCAAGTTCAATTATTGATTTAATCAAATCTCCATCATTTTTTTCCAATGTAGCCTTTGCTTCTTCATAAGTAACGTTAACTCTACTTCTTAACTCATCAATTTGCTCAAGAGTTACTTTCATCCTAAATACCTCCTATTTATATTTTTATATTATTTAATCTATGATGCAAATATACCCCACACAAATTAAACAATACTAATATAAACATTAAAATTTCATTAGAAATTAAATATAAATTCTAATAACACCTATACTTATTCACATAAAAAATCAAGAGACCATTTTCTAATAAATGGAATTTAAAATTATTACAAACTCAAATCCCATAATTTCTGCATTACCTGCATTAATGATAAATCAATCGTTTTTAATCAAATTTCTTATAGCTTCAATAGCTACTTTAATAGCTTCTTCTGTATCGTGAACTTGGAAGTCATCTAGCCCAAGTTTTCTTCTTTCTTGATTTGCAACAACACTAAATATTGATCCTACACGCACTTTTCGATAAGAACCCACAATAAATAATGCTGCTGATTCCATCTCAGAAGCCAATGTTCCAAGTTTAAGCCATGCATTCCATTTATTTATTAAATCATATCCTACTGGTTTTGTTTCTGGTTCATGTTGTCCATAGTATGCATCCTTACATTGTACAATACCTACATGATATTTTTTATTTAAATCTTTAGATGCTTTTACTAATGAATTTAATACTTCATAATTAGCAACCGCAGGAAACTCCATAGGTGCATATTCTCTTCCAGTTCCCTCCATCCTTATTGCACCAGAAGCTATTACTAAATCTCCCCCCATTACATTTATATCCATTCCTCCGCATGTTCCTACTCTAATAAATGTATCGGCACCTATATTAGCAAGCTCCTCCAATGCAATGGAAGCTGAAGGGCCTCCAATACCAGTAGACGTTACACTTACCTTTACGCCGTCTAAAAGTCCTGTATATGTAACAAATTCCCTATGATCTGCTACTAACACAGGGGTATCAAAATGTCGCGCTATTTTTTCACTTCTTTTAGGATCACCAGGCAAAATAACATATTTACCTACATCCCCTTCCTTCATATTTATATGATATTGTATATCCCCTGAATAAGCTTTACTCATATTTACCTCCCATTAAATCAATTTTATAACTATATAATATATTATTAAAAATTAAATATCAACATTTATAATAAAATTATAAAAATGTAATTATATTTATACAAAAAAGCATTGAAATTTAATTCAATGCCTTTTGTATTAACATTATCAATCAATGTTATTGTTATGAATAACTAAATTTCCTGTCATTCTGAAGGCGTAGCCTAAAGATGCCCTAACCCAATTTATGTGAGCGATAGCGATTAAATAAATTGGTGAACTAGACTGCGAGAATCTCCCTAAAACACTTGGAAAGCTCCTTCACTACGTTTCAAGATGACATTATTCATATTCCTTATTAAACTAACTGTGGTGAATCATTTTCTCTTGTTTTAATTTTATTTAATATTATTTCACTTATTTCTTCAACGCTCATTACACCAACATCTCCCTGCTGTCTTTCTCTCACAGATACAGTGTTAGTTTCAGCTTCTTTTTCACCTACAACAAACATATATGGTATTTTTTCAAGCTGTGCTTCTCTGATTTTATAACCTATTTTTTCAGATCTTATATCTAATTCAACTTTTATATTTTTAGATTCAAGTTCTGCTTTAACTTTTTCAGCATATTCATTAAACTTATCTGAAATAGGTAAAACTTTAACTTGTACTGGAGCTAACCATGTTGGAAATGCACCTGCATATTGTTCTATCAATATACCAAAGAATCTTTCAATACTTCCAAATGCAACGCGGTGAATCATTATTGGTCTGTGTTTTTGTCCATCCGCTCCAACATATTCAAGTTCAAAACGTTGAGGCAATTGATAATCTAATTGAATAGTTCCACATTGCCATGTTCTTCCTATGCAATCTGTTAAATGGAAATCTATTTTTGGTCCATAAAATGCTCCGTCACCTTCATTGATGATAAAGTCTAATCCTAATTCCTCTAATGCAGCCTTTAATGCTTCTTCTGCCATATCCCAGTCTTTAATTTCACCTAAATACTTTTCAGGTCTAGTTGAAAGTTCTACATGATATGTGAAACCAAATGTTTTGTACATTTCGTCTATTAAATTTGCAACACCTTTTATTTCATCCTTTATTTGTTCTGGAAGCATGAATATATGAGAATCATCCTGTGTAAATGCTCTTACTCGCATTAGGCCATGAAGTGCACCAGACAATTCATGTCTATGAACTCTTCCCACCTCTGCCACTCTTAAAGGAAAATCCTTGTATGAATGCATGCTATTTTTATAAGCTAATATTCCTCCAGGGCAGTTCATTGGTTTAATTGCAAAATCTTCTTCATCTATTTTTACAGTGTACATATTTTCTTTGTAATTATACCAGTGGCCTGATGTTTCCCAAAGATGTCTGTTTAAAATTATAGGAGATTCTATTTCCACATATCCTGCTTTTTTATGAACTTCTCTCCAATATTTCATAAGCTCATTCTTAACTTCAACGCCTTTTGGCAAGAAGAATGGAAAACCAGGACCTTCTTCTGACATGAAAAACAAATCTAATTCTTTGCCTAATTTTCTGTGGTCACGCTTTTTAGCTTCTTCCATCATTTTAATATATGCTTCTAAATCTTTATTCTTTTCAAATGAAATACCATAGATTCTCTGAAGCATTTTATTATTTTCATTACCTCTCCAATAAGCTCCAGCTATACTTAATAATTTAAAAGCTTTAACTTTTTTAGTTGATTCAAGATGTGGTCCTGCACAAAGATCAGTAAAATCACCTTGTTTATAAAATGAAATTACAGCATCTTCAGGTAAATCCTGAATTAATTCTACCTTATAATCCTCATTCATTTCGTCCATTAATTTGATTGCTTCTTCTCTTGGAAGTTCAAATCTTTCAAGTTCAAATCCATCTTTGACAATTTTTTTCATTTCAGACTCAATTTTTTCAAAATCTTCTTGAACTAATCTATGTTCCATATCTATGTCATAGTAAAATCCATTGTCAATAGCTGGCCCTATAGCTAATTTAGCATCCGGCCAAATTCTTTTTATTGCCTGTGCCATAATATGTGATGAAGTATGCCAAAAGACATCTTTTCCTTCCTTATCTTCAAATTTAAGGAACCTTATGCTTCCATCTTCATTTATTATTTCTTGAAGTCCAATTGTCTTGCCATTTAAAACAGCACCAACAACGCTCCTAGCTAATCCTTCACTAATACTTTTAGCTACATCAATTGCTTTTACATTGCCTTCATATTCCCTAATATTTCCATCAGGTAAAGTTAATTTAATCATATTCTCCTCCAAATTATATATTATACTTACTATATTTCAGTATACTATTTTGATTAACAATGAATTAAATTATCCATTGCTTTATCTATCGCTTCATTAAATTGTTCCAAATAAAAACTCTCGTTCTTAAACATAAAACATGTTTAAGGACGAGAGTTACCTTCGTGGTTCCACCTTACTTACTTCTTAATAGATTTAAGGCATCCATACCAAATCTTTACACCTCATACAGGCTTTCAGATTTAACTCCAGATTAGTTTTCAAACAGTATATATTCGGATGCTTTCAGCCACGACATTCCTTCTCTAAAATATTGTTTCTGTTTTACTCGATCTTTCAAAGTTTCATTTTATTTTAAAGTCTTATTATTTAAATTATATAATTATGATTTATGTTTGTCAACAGTTTTAAGTTATTAATGTTTTTATTTTTAATTCTTAATATTTATCTCATTTTTTCTTGATTTGTTTTTTTCTAGGTGATTCATAATTATTTTTTTTATTTCTAGTACCTCTAACCTCTTTAGATTTTCTTTTCTTATCCCTGGAAACCTCTACAACAACATCCTTACCTTTTATTTGTGCACCTTCCATTCGATAAAGAATTGCATCTAAATGTTCTTCTGCTGCATTAAAGAACGAAAAATTATCAAGTATTTCAATTTCACCAATATCAGTTCCTGGTATATCACATTCACCAGCAACAGCCCCAAGAATATCTCCAGGTCTTATTCCTTGATTTTTACCTAAATTAACATGAAACCTTATACTATCACCAATATTCCTTGATGTACCTTTTTGTCTTGCTTTCCTTTCAGGAATTATATCATTTAAATCACGCTCTTCAGAATGATCAAATGTAACTAATTTCTTAATCATAGCTGCAATTACAGTTTCAGCTTCATAACCCTTTTCCAACAAACTTGAAGCAAGATTTCTATTTTCTCCTAAATCGCCTTTTTCAATTACATCAACAATATTTCTTATAAATTTATCTTGTTTAACTTCATTTACTTTATCAACAGTAGGAACTGCTCTTTTTCTTATAGATTTTTTAGTATATCTTTCAATATTTTCAATTTTTTTAATTTCCTTTGCTGAGGCAAGTGTAAATGAAGACCCTTCTCTACCAGCTCTTCCAGTTCTTCCTATACGATGTACATAATAGTCTTCCTTTGAAGGAACCTCATAATTAATTACTGCTTCAACTTCTTTAATATCAAGACCTCTTGCAGCAACATCAGTAGCTATTAAAACATCAATTACTCCATTATTAAATTTATTTAAAGTGTCAATTCTTTGTGATTGCCTAATATCACCATGTATTTTATCACAGTTATAACCTTTTTCTATGAGCTGATCATATAAATCATCTACACCCTTTTTTGTATTACAGAAGATTAAAGTTAATTTAGGTGTATAGGTATCAATTATTCTTGTTAAAGCTTCAAGCTTATCAGAATGCTTTACTAAAAAATAGCTTTGTTTTACTTCTTTTGCAGTAATTCCTTCTCTCATAACTTTGACTGTTACAGGATTTTTTTGAAATGTTTTAATTATTTTAGATATTCCATCAGGAATTGTTGCAGAGAAAAGTAATGTTTGAGTAACATGGTCAACCTTGCTTAAAATCAATTCAATATCTTCTCTAAAGCCCATTTTTAACATTTCATCAGCTTCATCTAATACAGTAATTTTTAATTCTTCTAATTTAATAACACGTCTGTCTATTAAATCTATAACTCTTCCTGGAGTTCCTACAATAATTTGTGCTCCAGATTTAAGTCTAGTAATTTGATCCCTTATATCAGCTCCACCATAAACACTAACAGTTTTTATTCCTTCTAAATACTTCCCAATTTTTCTGAATTCATTTGCAACTTGAACTGCAAGCTCCCTTGTAGGTAAGAGAACTATAGCCTGTGGTAATTTTAAATCTTTATCTATTTTTTCAAGGATAGGAATACCAAACGCTGCCGTTTTTCCTGTTCCTGTATTTGATTGGCCAATTATATCTCTTCCTTCAAGTATTACAGGTATTGCTTCTTTCTGAATCTGGGTAGCTTCTTCAAAACCCATATCATCTAAAGCTCTTTGAATGTTCTCATTCAAATTTACATTTTCAATTTTCATTAATTTTATCATCCTCGTTTACTAATTTTATTAACTTCTAATTATACATTTAATATTTAATAATTTCAACACATTTTTTAAATTAATTTAACAATTCTTATAATTCATTAATTATATACTTTCCATTATTAATAATATTATTATTGAAAATACAGAAGTCCACAGTTAACAAGTATACAAAAAGTTTGATTGCATATATTAATTTAATATTATATAATAAAACAAATATATAAAATTCAGTGGATTGGAGTTGAAAATTTGAAAATATACTATATCTACCACAGCTGTTTTGTTGTTGAAACAAATACTTCGTATTTAATATTTGATTATTATAAATTTAAGAATAATGAAGGTGATTTTGAATTTATGGATTTATTAAACGATATTCTAAATTCTAATAAGCTTGTTTATATATTTGCTTCCCACAGTCACAGTGATCATTATAACAGCAAAATATTGACTTGGAGCCAAAATAGAGAAAACATCTATTATATAATAAGTGATGATATAAAAGTCTATCAAAATATTAAGCATTTATTTTATATAAGTGAAAATCAAGAATTCAAAATTAATAATGTAATAATCAAAACTTTTAGCTCTACTGATGCTGGTATAAGCTTCCTAGTTAATATTGACAATGTAAATATATTTCATGCAGGAGATTTAAATTGGTGGAAGTGGAATGATGATACAAAATCCGAGGAAGAGGAAATGGAAAGTGCTTTTAAGAATATTATTAAAACTATAATAAGTACTAATACATATATTGATGTTGCTTTTTTCCCAGTAGACCCAAGACTTGAAGAAAATTATTTTTGTGGCGGCGATTACTTTATAGATATGTTTCAACCTAATTTTTTCGTACCTATGCATTTTGATGATGATTATAAAATAATTGATGATTTTATACAATCTCAATCAATGAAAAATATTAATACAAAAATATTTAAAATAACTCATCCAAATCAATTGTTGTTTAATCAAATTAATTAATATATTTATTATTTTGAACTGATATTATACGACAGATTTTTATGTTAAAAATCTGCAAATATAATATTAAAGTACTTTTTTTATGGAAAACAATAAAAATATATGCTAAAATCCAAAATACATAATATATTTTATAAATGATATTTTTGGGAATTGGAGGGGTTCTAATGAAAATAAATATTATCAGTGAAAGTGGAGATTGGAAAGAACAACTATACACAAAGGACATAGTAACTTATGAAATAAAGAATCAAGAAATTATCGACTTTTTTAATAAGCTTAGTGAATCATATAATAATGATGAAGTATTAGATGATATGTATGAGTGTTTATATAATCTATTAAACTATGGTTATTTGTATTCTGATGTTGATTATGAAAATGATTTCACATCAAATTATGACAATTATGATGAGTATGAAGATTATGATGATGATTATGAATTTAAAGAGCAAGAAGAAGGAATTGTTCTTATTGATACTGAAATAGAATATTATGTAGATAATGAACAAGTGTCAAAAGAAGAATATGATGATGCTTGGGATGAGAGAATTGGATATCTTGGATCATCTAATTGGGAAGAAGAAGGCCTCAGCATCACGAATGCCGAAACCGAAGAAGTTCTCTTCTTCGGTAAAATCTCCTGATTTTAATGCAAAATACAGAATTATTATTAATGCAGAATTGAGAATGCAGAATGCGGAATTATTTCAAGATATTGAAAAAAATCTAATTTTGTCATCCTGAAGGAATGTGAAAGATCTCACTATAAAATTTACTTTACAATCAAAACAGGAATTGAGAAAACTCAATTCCTGTTTAATTCTACATTACTTGTAATTCTACATTAATACTTATTCTTCTTTAAATTTCAAAACAGCTAAAAACGCTTCTTGCGGAACTTCTACATTACCAATTTGCCTCATTCGTTTTTTACCTTCCTTTTGTTTTTCAAGAAGTTTTTTCTTTCTGCTAATATCTCCACCATAACATTTAGCTAAAACATCTTTTCTTAAAGCACTAACTGTCTCTCTAGCAATTATTTTATTTCCTAAAGCTGCTTGCAAAGGTACTGCAAATAAATGTCTTGGTATTACATCCTTTAACTTTTCAACGATTCCCCTTCCTCTTTCATAAGCCTTATCTTCATGAACTATAATTGAAAATGCGTCTACTAATTCACCGTTTATTAGAATATCCATTTTTACTAATTCAGAACGTTCATACCCAGCAAGTTCATAATCAAGAGAAGCATATCCTCTTGTTTTTGATTTAAGAGCATCAAAGAAATCATATATTACTTCATTTAAAGGAAGCTTATAATGCATTATAACTCTAGTTGCTTCCATATATTCCATATTTACAAATACCCCTCTTCTATTTTGACAAAGATCCATTATTGGGCCTACATAATCTGTCGGTGTCATAATAGAAGCATTAACGATTGGTTCTTCCATGTATTCAATTTCTTGAACTGGAGGCATATTTGTAGGATTCTGCAAAATCATCATTTCTCCATCTGTTTTATAAATCTTATAAATAACACTAGGAGTTGTTGCAATTATATTTAAATTAAACTCTCTTTCAAGTCTTTCTTGTATAATTTCCATATGCAACAGACCTAAAAATCCACATCTGAATCCAAATCCTAAGGCAACGGAAGTTTCAGGCTCAAATGTTAATGAAGCATCATTAACTTGAAGTTTTTCTAATGCATCACGAACATCATTGAAATCTTCTCCATCTGCAGGATATACACCACAAAAAACCATTGAAGTTACCTTTTTATAACCAGGCAATGGTTCATTTGCTGGTCTATCTGCATTAGTTATAGTATCACCTACCTGACAACTTTTAACTTCCTTCATACTTGCACATAAGTAGCCAACATCCCCGGTCAGTAATGAGTTTACAGGTTTTTGTGTTGGTGATATGACACCTACTTCAGTAACATCAAATGTCTTACCTGTAGCCATCATTTTTATTTTATCACCCTTTTTCACTTGTCCTTCTTTAATCCTAACATAGGCAACAACACCTCTGTAGCTATCATAGTATGAGTCAAAAACTAGAGCCTTTAAAGGCCCATTTTCATCTCCAGATGGCGGTGGTACTAATCTTACTATTGCTTCTAACACTTGGTCAATATTAATATTGTCTTTAGCCGAAATTAATGGTGCATTTTCAGCTTCTATTCCTATTACATCTTCAATTTCTTGCTTTATTTCTTCAGGTCTAGCACTAGGCAAATCTATTTTATTTATTACTGGTACTATTTCTAGATTTTGATCTACTGCTAAATAAACATTTGCTAATGTTTGTGCTTCTATTCCCTGTGTTGCATCTACTACTAACACAGCTCCTTCACAAGCAGCCAAGCTTCTAGATACTTCATAATTAAAATCCACATGCCCAGGAGTATCTATTAAATTTAAGGTATAATCATGACCATCACTAGCCCTATATAAAAGGCTCATAGTTTGAAGCTTAATTGTTATACCTCTTTCACGTTCTAAATCCATATTATCTAATACTTGATTTTGCATTTCTCTATGAGATAATGTACCAGTATTTTCAATTAACCTATCAGCTAATGTTGATTTCCCATGATCTATATGAGCTATTATGGAAAAGTTTCTTATATATTTCTTCCTATCCAAGTTATATGTAACCTCCCTACTTTATTGAACAGTTTATAGGGTATTATATCAAAATTTATGTATTTTTGAAAGTATTAATTATTTATTTTAACTATTGTTTTGCACAATATTTCAGATATTAAATCTGCAGTATAATTCACTTCTTCTAATGTATTCATAGTGCTGCCTATTTCAACTAATAAAGAGTAATCAGATAAATATTGATTGAAATATGCCCCATCTCTAACTATAATTTCCCTACAAAGGCCAGGATAAAGTTCATTAGATACATCATATACAGTTTGAGCTATCTTTCGTAATTCAGAATAATTACCATTTTTATTTCCTATTACCATAGTAAATGTAGCAGCAGTTTTATTATTAATTTCTGTGGTTGAAACTCTAGATAAAAATTTCTCATAGCTGGAATTTTCATCTGCACCGTCTCTATGTAAATCTATAAGCAAGTTTTTCTTCGTATTAGATAAATGTTGTTTAACTGCTGCATTTGAATTAGTGTATGATAAGTTATATGAAGGATAATCATTGTAATCTTTTAAATGTTTAATATTGATACCATAACTTTCAATATTTGCAGCGATTCTATTTCCTACTCCTGTTACATTATCCTTTTCATTTGTAGTACGATAGTTAGTATCCTTATAAGATGAATAAGCTTCTGTTCCATGAGTATGGTATAAAACGAAATTTATATTTTCATTAATAGAGGCAGCATCTATAGTCATATCTCTAGGGGCGCTGCCTCTAGAAACTGTATCCGTTTCTACTACCTTAAAAAAGTCTTCCTTTCTGTTATTAGCAACGAACACAGTCCTTTCTACAATTTGTTCATCTTCATCTTCTTCATCATACACATCTAATGAATTATCTTCTTCCTTGTTTTCGACAACTTTGTAAACATCTTTAGCAGCCTCTTTATCATAATTTTCAATTATTATGCTACTATCATCTGTTTCTTTAAATGTTTCTTCAAAAAATATATTAAAATAAGACATTAATTTATCAAATATTTTTCCGTATTTTTTTGCTGTTTCCTCGCCATCATAACCAATAGATATTGTCGTCACATCCTGCCCTGTCTTCCTAGCTTCTGACAGCTTATAAACATAACTGTAACCAATAAACAATACGCTTAAACAAATAATAGACATTACCATGTAGTACTTTGTTCCGCCCTTATTCCTTCTTCGTCTTTTCATAATTATCAACTCCACATATTTTTCTCATAATAGTAATATATTAATGTATATGTGTATTGTTTCCTGAATAACACTGTTATTTTTTACAATTATGTTACGAATTTAAATATCCTGGATGTATAGCCCTATTAATAGATTCTGCTAAAATATCTGACAAAATTTCTATAAGTTCATCGATTCCATTTGGAGTAACTATAGAATCACCATATAAAGGGTTTAAAATTTCTTTAATAAAAGCATGTTTTTCATGCTCCTCTAAATCACTTAATATTCCCATTATTTGACCTACATCATCTGTTTTATCTTTTAAAGCATCCTCCATCATGTCTATTGTATCATTTACAATAGTAGCTGTATCTACAACTGTTGGAATTCCTATCGCAACCACTTTTACACCTATTGTTTCCTTATTTAATGATCCTTGCATATTACCTATTCCTGAACCTGGTTCAATACCTGCATCAGTAATTTGAACCACTGAACATAATCTTCTCATCTTTCTAGAAGCTAATGCATCAATTATAATTATTAATGAAGGTTTAATTTTTTCAACTACACCGATTATTGTATTGATAGTTTCAATACCAGTAATTCCTAATACACCTGGTGCTAATATACTTACTTCATTGTAATCTTCATCATATTCTTTATTGTATGCTTTAAAAAATTGTCTTGTAACCTTGATTTTATCAACAGTCCTTGGACCTAAGGCATCTGCTGTTATTTTTCTATTTCCTAATCCTACGACTAATATTTTCTCTCTTTCTATTTCTGATATATCTTTTATACTTTTAGCTAATATTTCAATAACATCATCTTTAATTTCATTATTCATATTTTTGAAAGTTTTAGTTTCATATGTAACATATCTTCCCTTTTTTTTGCCTATAATCTTTTCTGCTTCTTCATCTTCAATTACAAGCTCAATAATTTCTCCATGTTTAAAGTCTTGGGTTTTTAAATTTACCCCTCTCACCTTTTGAGTTAAGGATTCATTTGCTTCATAAGCTAAATCCGTTCTTATCATAAAATTCTCCTTTACAAATATCTTTAACATTTGTTATAATCACATGAAAAAACAAAAATCATCATGTATATACTTATTATCTAATTTTTAAACTTTTTTATTCTTTTCTATTGATTTTTGTTTAATTTACCTGTATAATTGGTATGCTGTCTAAAATATTTCACTTAAAATGAGTGTTAATATATTTAAAGTTTTTAAAGGAGGTGAAAATATTGGCAAATATTAAATCAGCTAAAAAAAGAATTTTAGTTATCAATAAGAAAACTGAAGTTAATAAAAGCAGAAAATCTGAAATAAAAACTTATATAAAGAAATTTGAAGCTGCTATAAATGATGGTAATTACGAAAAAGCGAAAGAATACTTAAAGGTTTGTGAGAAAAAATTATTACAGGCTGCTGCAAAGAATACTATTCATAAAAATGCTGCAGCAAGAAAAGTAAGTAGATTAACTCTTAAATTAAACAAAATAGCTTAATTGCTTATTTTATAGGTTCAGTTGGTGGTTTACCACCTCTGAGCTAAATATTGTCCGAAAGATTCATCAACTAACCTCATAGACTAATATGTGATGTTAGTTGATGAATCTCTGGATTCAATAAAGACCGATTTTACATCGGTCTTTTCTTATATATTTATTTTATACCAATCCATTAGCAATTATTTCAAGTCCAATTCTTTTATCTATTAATCCTGTTTTAATGTTCCTATCAATCTCTAAAAACTTATCCATATATAATTCAATTTTCTTTAATGACAGTTTTTTCGATAAATTAGAAAGCTTATTGACAACAAATCGTTTTATTTTCATTTCTCCCATTATAGAATCTATACTATACCCCTTATTAATAAGCAAAATATATTGATATAACATTCTATATTGTCTTATTATCATATGAATAATATATTGTTCAGGAGTATTGTTTAGAAGCATTTCATCTAATATTTCAAAAGCTTTATCTTTTTTACCTTCACAAATATAGTCTACTAATTTGAATATGTTCATTTCATTAGAAATTGTCATGAGATTATCAATATCCTGTCTATTAATTTTTTTATCATTAATACTGTAAGATATTAGCTTTTCTATCTCATTATCCACTTCGTACAAGCTTATTTGACTATCATAATCTAAATATCCAATATTATTTGCAATATAATCTTTATCTCCAAGGTTTATAGCTATATTGAAATTTTTAAATTTTTCTGATATGTACTTATTAAGTTCAGATTCATTTAATTTGTTTATTTCATAAACAGACTTTTTATTTTTCAATTTTTTAACAATTTTTTTTCTTGCATCAGGTTTTCCATTCTTAATAAGAAATAATATTATACATGTATCATAATTATCATCAATAATCTGTAATAATTTTTCTTCATCAGTTTTATTTATACTTCCGGCAGACGTTAAAAAATCTGCTTCCTTTACCACACAAATTTTTTTGTCAGATAAAAAAGGAAATGTTGTAATGGATTCATAAAATTTATTGAAATCATTTTCAATTTTTTCTAATTCAATATAATTCATATCTTCATAATCTGTATCTATATATTTATTTTTTATATTTTTAACTATTTTGTCAATAAGGTTAACCTCAACACCATATAGTATGATGCATGATGGCAATTTCCCCTTATCTATTAAATCATTTATAATTTTGTAACTCATAAATTACCTCTTTTCCTGTTTTTTCATATGAAACTCTATTGTAAATAATTATTGCTAGCAAGAATAAAAACAAGAATAATTTAGGAATAATCCATTCAAAATAAAGTTCATAGTAATTATTTGATTTATTGCCTATATAAGTATTATAATACAGTTTATCATTTTTTAAAATGAAATTAATTTCTCCATGGTTAAAAGTTGATAATATATTGCTATTAATTGTTTTATATCTTTTAATTACCTCTGCGGATGGTATTCCATAATTATTTGTTCCATAACTCATTACTGAAAAATTTGGACATACAGAATTTACAAAAGATTCACTAGAAGAAGTATCGCTTCCATGATGAGGTACAATTAATATATCCGCCCTATTTATTTCATTTAAAATCATATTTTCAACATATTCCTCTATATCTCCAGGAATAATAATATACCTATCATTATACCTGATTAAAGGAACAAGTGATGAATTATTAATATTATCAGTAATAAATTCATCATATGGCCATAAAAATCTTATTTTAAAATCATTGTCAATTTGAATATAATTGCTATTATTAACTGTTAATATTTTATAATCAATATTTTCATTATTATATGAAGATATTACATTTTTTACTTTGATATGATTGGTTTCTAATATATCAAATATACCTGAATAATGGTCTAAGTCCCAATGACTAATAAAAATGCCATCTATTTTATTAATGCCCTTTTTAGTTAAATATGGCACAACGGTATATTTTCCTACATTTTTATTACTTGTACTGCCGCAATCAAAAATAAAATTATAGTTCTTATATGTTAATGTAGTAAACAACCCTTGTCCTACATCTGCAATATTAAAATAAAGCCCAGTATCAGTCATAGGAATAATAATATTTGTTAATAAATAAAAGCTAGTTAATATTGTATAACCAATTAAACTGCAATTAATTTTTTTATTATACACGAATAATAAAAACCCGATACAAAAATAAAAAAATATTATTTCATAAATAGATAATGTTGATATAATTATTCCATTAAAAGCAATATTTTCTGTTAAATCAATAAAATATCTTAATAAATTTAAACTATAATCTAATATTTTAAATAAAATAATAAAAACATACCATAAAAAACTATTAAACAACAGTAACGTAAAACCTAATATTAACAAATAAGTAAAAATAGGAATTAATATTATATTGTATATAACACCCATTATAGGAATATAGTTAAAAAAATAAGCCATTACTGGTATCATAAATATTTGCAGAAATACATACATATATGCTATTTTTATTATTTTATTTTCAGTTCTCACATTTTTATTTATATATTTACTATATAATATTAAACCTAATGCTGCTGAAAATGATAATAAGAAACCAGCATCAAATAACCAAAATGGATTAATAATCGTTAAAATAAGAGCAGCTAATGCGATTGAATTAAGTGAACTATATCTTCTATATAAAACTTCAGAACCAAATAATAATGTAAACATTACCAATGTTCTCATAACTGATATTGGAAAACCTATTAAAAATCCATAAAACCAAATTAAGCTCCAGGTAATTAGCCAACTTATTCTTTTTTTAACACCAATTAACACTAATATTTTAAGCATTGCACCATACAACAAAACTATATGTGATCCTGAAACAGCAAATATATGAGCAAGGCCCATAATCTTTATATTATCATAAAATCCATCATCTAAATAGCCTACATTTCCTAATATAATTGATAGCATAATATCCGCATTTTTTTTATTTAAATTACTTTCAAATAAATTTTCCGCATAGTTTATAAAATTAATTGATATATCATTTAACTTGGAAAAACTTCTTTCAATTGTTGAAACTTTATCTGTACAAAATATTGTTGAATAAATTTTTTTTGATCTTAAATGATTTTTATAATTAAACAATAAATTATTTTTACTTATACTTGGTTCTGTAACACTTCCTTTTAATCTAACTATTGAATTTACATCTATTTTTTGATTTTTATCTATATAAATAATAGTATTTTCTTTGGAATTTAATTTTTTAGAATTGACATTAATAACAGTTGCGTTGAAGCTATTGTAGCGAGATGATGTGTTAGAAGATATCTTTGGGCTTTTTATATATGCTATTAAACTTATTTCCTTATCTATATGTTGTGATAATACTGAAGTTGAATTGTATTTACAGATAAAAATTGATAAAATAAAAAATGAAAACAATACGATATTATATATGATTTTTTTAACTTTTATTGTATTATATAAAAGCAAAGAAAAAATAATTATGAACATATAAAAAATAAAATTAAATTCATATGATATAACACCTAATGCATATACAATAAAAATTGACAATATAATATACATTGCATTGCACCCCTTATTAGGAATATAATAAGAACCTTACCCAACACAAAATCAAAGATTTATGTTGGATTCCGAAAACTTTGATGGATTCACAATAAGAACCTCATTACACGAAATATTCGTAGTAAGTTGAATCTATTCTAACAAAAAATATGTAAAAATAAAAGATAATTATTTGGAGAAAAATATGATTATTAATTGCACTGAATTAACAAATAATATTGTAGAAGACAAAAATATTAACGAATTCTTTAAAGAAGCTTTTTTCTTTGATATAGAAACTACTGGATTATCTCATAAATATTCAAGAATAATTTCAATTTCGGTATTATTATTTGAAAATAAAACTTTTAGAATTTATCAATTATTTTGTGAGCATAAGACTGATGAAAAGGAAATGATTAAATATTTTAGAGAATACATTAAAAATAGAAAATACATTATAACCTATAATGGAAATACTTTCGATATACCATTTATAATTAATAAAGCTATGCAATTTAACATAAATTGCAATTTAAATGAATTTGTAAAAATAGATCTTTATTCAGAAATGCGTTATCTCAAAAATAAGATAAATATAGAGAACTTGAAACTTAAAACTGTAGAAGAATATTTTAATATTAAACGAAAAGATACAATTAATGGACAAGATGTTATAATACTATATGAAGCATTTAGAATTGATCCAAGAAAAGAATTCTCAACATTGATACTCCAGCATAACTACGAAGATGTATATAATCTGCCGTTATTATTTAAGAATATTATTAACTTGTATGATCAAATTATTATTTATCCTAATATTATAATTAAAATTAACTATTTTGACTTCATATTTAAAAAGAATTCTTTATTAGTTAATATCCATATAATTACTGATTATAAAAATAATATAATACATCATAACATAAATTTTGACCTAAAAATTGATATAACATCTCAATTATTAACTATTAATATACCTATTAGTTACTTTCAAGATGAAGCTATTAAAGAATTATATTATATAAATAATGAAGATTATAATATTTCTAGATATACTTCACTTAAAGGGCTTAAGAAAAATTTAATTCCGTTAAAATTTAATGGCGAAATTTTAAATAATAATATATTTAATATATTAAAAAAAATATTTAATACTATATTTTAAATAATTCTTGGGGACATTCCTTTAAGACTAGACCTACATAGACTTACTATCATAAAGGTGTTTCCCCATTCCTTTAAATTAAAAAGCTTATATTCAAATTTGAATATAAGCTTTTTAATTTAGTGCCCAAACGCGGAATCGAACCACGGACACGGAGATTTTCAGTCTCCTGCTCTACCGACTGAGCTATCTGGGCATTTTATGGGCCTTCAAGGACTCGAACCTTGGACCTACCGGTTATGAGCCGGGCGCTCTAACCAACTGAGCTAAAGGCCCATTAACAATTTTGTATCATGAATGACTTATGGTGGGCTTAGATGGACTCGAACCATCGACCTCACGCTTATCAGGCGTGCGCTCTAACCACCTGAGCTATAAGCCCTCTAAAATTCTTAATGGTCGGGGCGGCAGGATTTGAACCCGCGGCCCTCTGGTCCCAAACCAGATGCGCTACCAAACTGCGCTACGCCCCGTTAATTATATATACCTGCTAAAATGGCAGGGGATGAGGGAATCGAACCCCCACTAATGGTTTTGGAGACCACTGTCATGCCACTTGACCAATCCCCTATATTTCATGTATAGTAACAGTTTTAGAAAGTGACGTTTACCAGCTGGACTAACTCTTTAAAACTATATGTAATGGCGGAGAAGGAGGGATTTGAACCCTCGCATCCTTATCAGATCTACTCCCTTAGCAGGGGAGCCTCTTCGGCCACTTGAGTACTTCTCCAAATATCCTAATTAATATTTAATTTAAATGGCGGAGAAGGTGGGATTCGAACCCACGTGGGCTTGCACCCTAACGGTTTTCAAGACCGCCCCGTTATGACCGCTTCGGTACCTCTCCTCATTTTAGTGATCCATCGGCGATTCGAACGCCGGACACCTTGATTAAAAGTCAAGTGCTCTGCCTGCTGAGCTAATGGATCAATTGGCTGGGGAGGCAGGATTCGAACCTACGAATGCTAGAGTCAAAGTCTAGTGCCTTGCCACTTGGCGACACCCCAAAAATAAATTTATTAAATTTTAGTTTTCTCCCTGGCTGGGGTAGTAGGATTTGAACCCACGAATGCCAGAGTCAGAGTCTGGTGCCTTACCGCTTGGCGATACCCCAGTAACCTATTTATGGTGCACCCAGGAGGATTCGAACCCCCGGCACACGGATTAGAAGTCCGTTGCTCTATCCTACTGAGCTATGGGTGCATAGCTTTTAATGGAGCGGGTGAAGGGAATCGGACCCTCGCAACCAGCTTGGAAGGCTGGGGCTCTACCACTGAGCTACACCCGCATACTATTGGGGACATTCCTCCTATCCCTCAGAGACTAACTCTGAAAAAAGAGGTGTGTCACCTTTCTTTAAAGCGGAAGACGAGATTCGAACTCGCGACCCTCGCCTTGGCAAGGCGATGCTCTACCACTGAGCCACTTCCGCAAATTTAATGGAAGAGATTGGATTCGAACCAATGAAGGCGTTGCCAACGGATTTACAGTCCGTCCCCTTTAGCCTCTCGGGAACTCTTCCATAATGGAGCTGGTGGGAGGACTTGAACCCCTAACCTACTGATTACAAGTCAGTTGCTCTACCAATTGAGCTACACCAGCGTGATACTATTTAATTGACAATAACTTATCTTTTTTCATATATATAATTGGCGACCTGGAAGGGGCTCGAACCCTCGACCTCCAGCGTGACAGGCTGGCATTCTAACCAACTGAACTACCAGGCCGCTATTT
>JAQVWY010000023.1 GCA_028709465.1 Tissierellia bacterium
AGATATTATTAATAAGAATTTCACCCAAAAAGAAATAAAATTTTTGATGGATTCTAAAAAGTGGCTAGGTATTAATATCTAGCTGCTTTATTATTAATGACCTATCTAATTATTTAGAGGCTTTTTTGGAAAAATAGTTGGTAGGTCTTATGCATCGTGCAAAATTTTTATAAAATTTTAAGTTGTTGAAAATAAGGATGAAAAGATATAACAAAAAAAATAATTTCTATTGACTTTTATAATTTTTACTATATAATAATTTTATGTACATATTAATAATATTTAAGCAATGATAGGAAGAGTAGTATGTAATTTAGTCAAAGCGAGATAGAGACGGTGAAAGTCTATTACAATAATTATATATGAAGAACATCCTTGAGCTTCTGACCCAAATTAATTTAATTAAAAGTAGGCTCAGACGCATCCAAGCGATAAAGTGGCAAAGATATGACAGTATCTTATGAGTGAGCATATTTATGCTAATTAGGGTGGCACCGCGAATAATACTTCTTCGTCCCTTGTGGGATTCAAGAAGTTTTTTTATTGTTATTAAAAAATATTAAAAAGTTGAGGGAATAATATGTCATTAGAAAAATTAATAATACCAGAAAATTATACTAGTAAGCTTTCATTATTAGAAACACAAATTGCAATTAAAAAAATAAAGGATTGCTTTGAATCAGAATTAGCTAAAAATTTATCTCTTATAAGGGTGTCGGCCCCTCTTATGGTTAGTCCTGAAACAGGATTAAACGATGATTTAAATGGAATTGAAAGGCCTGTAAGATTTGATGTTTTAGAAACAAAAAAGGATGTTGAAATAGTTCAATCTTTGGCAAAATGGAAAAGAAATGCCCTTGGAAAATATAAATTTGATGCATATACTGGTCTTTATACAGACATGAATGCTATAAGAAGAGATGAGGATTTAGATAATATTCATTCCATTTATGTAGATCAATGGGATTGGGAAAAAATCATAAAAAAAGAAGACAGAAATATATATACACTAAAAGACATAGTAAATAATATATATAAAGCATTTTTAGATACGGAAAAATACTTAGAAAGTTTATATCCTTTTATTAAAAATGAACTGCCTGAGGAAATTTATTTTATTACAACTGAAGAATTGTTACAAATGTATCCTGATAAAACTCCAAAGGAAAGAGAATATGCCATTGCCAAAAAACATAATGCTGTTTTTTTAATGCAAGTTGGATGTGAATTATCTGATGGAACATTACATGATGGCAGGGCCGCTGATTATGATGATTGGAACCTAAACGGTGATATTTTATTTTATTTTAAAACATTAGATATAGCTTTAGAACTTTCATCTATGGGAATAAGAGTAGATAAAGATTCTTTAATAAGTCAGTTAGAAATTAGAAATCAAATGCATAAGGCTTCGTATCCTTTTCATCAAGACGTGATAGAGGAGAATCTACCTTTTACTATAGGAGGCGGAATAGGTCAATCTAGAATGTGTATGTATTTTCTTCAAAAAGCCCATATAGGTGAAGTACAATCTTCTGTTTGGCCCCAAGATATGATTGATTTATGCCATAAAAATGAAATACATTTATTATAAAATAAAAGGAGTATTTTTATGATCAATTCAAATAATTTAACAAATAAAGTAACACTGTGGACTAGGCAGAACAAAAAAAGTTTAGATGAATTAAAAGATAATGGGGTAATTCGAATTTCTAGAAAAAATCTAGAAGAAAAATATGATATTATTTCAGATCATGTTATTTATTTGTATAAGTGGTTTGTAGATGCAGCAAAGGAAATTGTCCCAATTGTTAAAGGTGTTGAATTTCCCATATGGTGTTCAGTAAGTGAGGAATATATGTTAAGGCCTACAATAGATGAGGTTGTATATGTATTGGAAGTTGATAAATCTGATATAATATATTTTGATGGTATGAAATGGGATTATGTACTAAATCATCATTATATTCCAAAAGATGAAAAGGATGCTATAGAATATGATAATTATATTGAGAGAAAAGGATTTAAAAATTCTTATTCTTTTATAGATGAAAAAACTGCTCACTTTTATCATGAAGAAAGAAAAAAAGTTATGGACAGCTGGAAAAGAATTTTTGAAATAGATGAATGGGATATCTTTAAAATTCAAGCAAATATATGGGAAATAAGACCGGAAATGATTAAAGATATATTGTATTATGAAAAAAAGTGATTAACCTACACAAAAAATGGATATATAGTAATTAATTATAAATTATGGAGGTTTTCATATGAAAATATTAGTACCTGTTGATGGATCAAATGCATCAATAAATGCAGTAAAGAAAGCAATTGAAATTGCAAGAAAATATAATTATTCTATTAAGTTAATTTCTATTGTAAAGTCTATGGACAATAAAAGAAATGAAAATCTTTGGAGTTCAGTTGATGGCTCTATAATAGTTGAAAATGAAGAATTGAATAAAAATTATGAAAAAAGAAATAAAGAGAATTTTGAGAAATTATTAAATTCAATTGTTTCTAAATTAGATTTTAATGGTATTAAAGTAGAACTAGACGTTTTGCTAGGAGAACCATATTCGATAATAACTGAAACAGCTAAAAAAGAAAATTTTGATTTAATTATTATGGGAAGTAGAGGCTTTTCAAAAATTAAAAGATTTTTTGTTGGCTCTGTTACGCAGAGAGTAATTTCTGAAGCACCTTGTCCTGTTTTGGTAATTCGCAGTGATTTTGAAGATTAGTTTAATATCTTTATATAAAACACCTTAAATTTGAATTACTTTAAGGTGTTTTTTAAATAACAAGTTTTCCTAGATAAAGAGTAACAAGAGATTGTATAATATTTTAAATTATGCTATGCTTAATATTAAAGTTTTGAAATAAGGTGATGAAATGGGAAGAGTTGTTTTTTTAGTAGATATGAATGCATTTTATATTAGCTGTGAAAGCACAAGACATCCAGAAATCATAGGAAAGCCCGCTGCTGTTGCTGGTGATCCGATTAATCGTACTGGAATAATATTGACTGCAAATTATGAAGCTCGTAAATACGGTGTTAAAACTACAATGATTTTAAAGGATGCTTTTAAGCTCTGCCCAGATTTGACAATTATTCCACCAGATCATAAATTTTATGAATCCAAATCAAGAGAAGTTATGAAAATATTATCTGATTTCACCCCTATTATAGAACAAAACAGTATAGATGAAGCATGGCTTGATATGACTGGCAGTGAGAAAGTACTAGGTTTACCTATGGTTTCAGCAAAAAAAATAATGGATAGAATTAATAAAGAACTTGGCTTATGGTGTTCAATAGGGATATCTGAAAATAAGTTTTTATCTAAAATAGCATCTGAAATGAAAAAACCTATGGGTATAACTGAACTTTGGAAAAAGGACATTAAGGAAAAAATGTGGCCACTTTCAGTTATGCGTATGTATGGGGTAGGAAAACAAACTGCAAAAAAGTTACATGATATGGGTATTATCAGTATTAAGGATTTGGCTACAGCAGAAAAAAAATATATTATAGATAAACTAGGGAAAATTGGTTCTGAATTATATTATTATGCTAATGGTATAGATACATCTCCTGTTACTTTAAACAGTGGAAATAATATGAAATCCATTGGAAGGTCTGTTACATTGCCCAATGATACAGTTGATATTGAATGTGCGAAGAAGATTTTGTTAGAACTGTCTGATGATGTAGGAATGACTGCTAGAAAACATGGCAAGAAGGGTAATAAAGTTCAAATAAGTATAAAATATTCAAATTTTAAAAGTGTAACAAGACAAACTACAGTTAAACCTACATATCTTGTAAAGAATATTTATTTAGCTGGAATAAAATTGTTAGAAGAGAATTGGAATAATCAGCCTATTAGATTGCTGGGAATTAGTATAAGTGGTTTCAATAACAACTATAAATCAGATCAATTATCTCTTTTTGAGTTGCCAAAAATAAATGAACAAGTTGATGATATAGATAAAATTGATAATTTGGAAAGTGCAATATATAATATTCGTGAAAAGTATGGCTCTTCAATAATTAAACATGGGCCCTTGATAAAGAAGATGTAATTATAATAAATTAGAAGGAATCATATAAAACAGTTATGTTACTGTTATATTCAATGTAAAATTTGAATATGACAGTTTTTTGTTTTATATTAATGTATATAGATTAATGAATAAGAAAAATAAATACCAATGAAAGAAAAAGTTGTCATTTAAATATATATTGACAGAAAATACTATAAATAATATAATATATTTAGATATTTAGAATAATATCTAAATGATTGGGAGGCGATAAATAATGGGATTTCAAGAAAGTTTTAAAGCTTTATCTGATCCTACGAGACGTCAAATTATACAATTATTAAAAAAGGAAAAAATGACTGCAGGTGAAATAGTTAATCATTTTCAAATGACTGGTGCTTCTATTTCTCATCATTTGTCTATTTTAAAAAATGCAGGGCTGGTTATAGATGATAAGCAAGGAAAGTATATTTATTATGAATTAAATCTATCTGTAGTTGAAGAAATCATGTCGTGGCTAGCTTCTTTAAAGGAGGAAAAATAATATGAATAAAATATTTAACCACGAAAATATAAAAGTATGGATAATATTTGTAGTTACACTGATTGTTGCTATTTTTTCCTATGGTTATTTGCCTGACCAAATACCGATACATTTTAATGTAGCTGGAGAAATTGACAATTATGGAGGCAAGATTTATATATTTCTTTTTCCAGCAATTATTATTATGATGATTTTATTAGCAGAATTTGCTCGTAATACTGACCCTAAAAAATCATCTTATAGCAAATTTAAGAAAGAATACTATTTAATATTTTTATTAGTTTCTATTTTAATGTTTTTAATAGAGCTTTATACAATTGCAGTAAGCATGAATATGAAAGTGTTTAATATTAATATGCTTATGCCAGGTGCTGTTGGGTTAATGTTTGTAATAATAGGAAATTCAATGCCTAAATTCAAGCAAAATTTTTATGCTGGAATAAGAACAAGTTGGACCCTAGCTGATGAAGAAGTTTGGTTTAAAACTCATAGGCTGGGAGGAAAGGTGTGGTTTATCGGTGGATTATTAATGATGTTAACTGCATTTATGCCAGATACTTTAAAAGCTATCATTTTTTTTGGAACAGTATTAGTTTTGGTGTTTGTACCATTTATTTACTCCTATGTAATTTATAATAATAAATATAAATAGAAATTTTGATAGTGGTATTTCAAAAGAACCTCACCTAAAAGAAATTTTATAGATTTTGAGAGGTTCTTTTGAAATTATCATGTATTATGTTTAATTATTTGTTATTAGTGGTATAATATATTTAGAAATTAAAAGTCATAAATAAGTGAGGACCTGTGTTATGGAGGATTTGGTTTTTAAAACTTATGCTGTTACTAATGAAATTAATCTTAATAAAATTGCAGAAGAGTGTAATATTAAGAAAAAATATACATGGGAAGAACCACTCATGTTATATGGAGATATTCTTAAAAATATAATTGAAGAAGATATTTCTGAAAATGAAAAAATTTTTGTTTTTTCTTTTGGAAGTATTGTTTTTATTAATTCGACACCTGAACATATAGAAAAGTTCATGGTTTACATGAAAAAAATAGAATCTGATATTGATATTGAAAATTATAAAAGATTTAATGATGATTATGCTCTGCATATAGCAGAAGGTGCAGAAATTGATTTAACAGATGATTATGTACAGATTCCTGAAATAGAGTTGTTTTATCCAGAACTAATTTCTATTGTAATTGCAAAATCAGTAGCTCTTGAAAGGATTGAGCTTCAACTTGGAAAAATATTAGACGATTTAGAAAGTAAAATTGATAATCTTGAAAAGGGAAACCTAAAGATTGGCAATAAAGAGCTTGCTAAAATTACCTCTAGAATAGTAAGACACGAGTATAATACAATTGCATATATTATGATTTTAGATAAACCAGACGTGACATGGGTGAATAGCGATGCAGGTTATTTCTATGAACAAATGTCTGAATTTTTTGAATTAAATGATAGATATGAGATAATTAAACAAAAAACAGAAATACTCAAAAGTATAATTGATGGATTCGCTTCTATTAGTCATTCAATACGAGGTTTATTTGTTGAATGGGTAATTGTTATTTTGATTGTTATTGAAGTTATTCTTATGGTTTTAGATTTATTTAACTAAAGGTAGGATTGTATGGATAGAATAATGTTTTATACTTTTAAGGCTGCATATAAGCTTCCACTTATTCAAATAGCTTCGTTTTTTAATATAAAGTTTGAAGCGACATGGAAAGAATATATTAAATTAGATGAATCTGAAATTGAAAAAATATTTAAATATTTTGCGAAAAAGTCTGTTTACTTATACAAGTATGGATGTATAACATTTGTGAATTTTAACCAGGATGAAATTCATTATTTTCTTGATTATTTGCGCAAGTTATATATTGAAATTGATGATAAATTAATATCCAGATATTATGAATCACATACCTTATTGAAAGATGATGAAGGCTTCATTAAATTATGGGATGATTTAAGTACTAAATATAATTATAGTATTGGAGCAATCGATATTATTGCATCAATTTTAGCAAAGTCTGTGGAACTTAACAAAATAGAAAAAGAATTATCCCAAGTGCTGGATGAAGCTGATATGTTTATTGCATATTTGAAAAAAGGAATGTATAGGGCAAATTCTAAAAAGGTTATTTCAACTGTTGCTGAATGTAATAGATTTAAATATAACACTATAGAAAGTGTTAAGCTTCTTGACAGACCTCTTGAATTTAGTAAAACAATTGAATCAAGAGAAATATATAATAAATTTAGTGATTATTTTGAATTAAATGAAAGATATAATATTTTATCAAATAGAACGAATGTATTAGATTCAATATTAGAAGAATATTTTGATTTCATAAGTAATGAATCAGAACGCAGACTTTTAATGTTTGAAATATTGTTACTTAGTTTATTTTCTTTAATGCATATATTATTTTAAATTTTTAGTACTATTTATATAATATCACCTTAATACTTAAAATGTAAAGAAGGAAGTAAATTACGTTTATTTTAATATAAATAGATATTTATTAATATAAACGTAATTTTTTATTTAATAATATAGTTTAATCATACAGAATTTATATACTATACTGCATATAATAATTAATTGTATATATCTGAAAATTCTATAGAAATCTTATCTATTTTACTTTCATATGATGTAGACTTGTCCACAATTTTCTCGTTTATAACAGCCACTGGTAGTTTAAAAATAAATTCACTCCCTACCCCTAATTTACTTATGACATTTATGTTTCCACCATGTAACTCTACAAGTGTTTTAACTATTGATAAGCCTATGCCGCTGCCTTCTCTTTTTCTTGTTAATGATTTATCTACTTGCTCAAATCTATCAAATATTGTTTCGATTTTTTCTATAGGAATGCCGATTCCTGAATCTTTTACAGAAATTTGAACATAATTTCCCTTATCCTCAAAGTTTACAAAAATATTACCTCCGTTTTCAGTAAACTTAACAGCATTAGATAATAAGTTAAGCATTATTCTTTCGATTTTATCTTCATCTATTGCCATAATTTTTTCTTCTATATCAGTATCAAATATTAATTTAATATTTTTTAATTTATAATAATCACTGACTGATAAAGTAATATCTTCAACTATGCTGACAATGTTATAATTATGTTTGTTTAACTTAAGATATCCAGAATCATATTTTGAAATATCAATTAAATTATCAGATAACTTTATTAGTCTAAATGTATTCTGCTTCATTATTTCAAATAGTTTTTCTTTTTCAATAGTTACATGTGCACTTTTATTATTTTGTAATAACTGAAGTGAGCCTAAAATAATATTTAACGGAGTTTTTAATTCATGTGAAATTGTACAAAAAAATTCAGTAAGTATCCTATTATATTCATATGACTCACATAGTTTATCTTCGCTTTTGTACAAATCATTTGTAAGTGATTTAATTTCTTTTTCATGACTTATGTCTTTTAGAATAACTAAATATGCATGTTTGCCCCTATAGGTAATATTACTTATTGAATACTTTAAATCTATATTTTTACCATCTAGTTTTTTTATACTTAATTCGAAAAAAACTGATTTATCTATTTTGTTAGTAAAATTATTTAAAATCTTTTCTTTTTGAATTGATTCATTAGATGGTTCGTAAATTAAAAAATCCCATATTTCTTTACCTATAAGGTCTAGACAATGATTTGCTCCAAACATTTTAGCTGCGGTTGAATTCGCATAAATTAATGTAGTTTCTTCTATAATTATTATGCCATTACATGAATTATCTATAATAATATTATAACATTTCTCATTTTGTACAATGATTTCTTCTAAATATTTACGTTGCTTTTCATTTTCTTTTATATGATTATCAGCTTTATATAAATCATTATTTAATAAATCAAAAGGTTTTAAAATTCCATTTTCTACAATACCAATATATATGAAATAAAATGAACATAGTTTTAATAAATGTCCAATTGAAAGATATATATCTGTAACATTACTATATACCGTAAAGCACAGTTCAGATAGTATTTTTAAAAATATGGATATTGTTAAAAATAAAAACATATTATTGTCAATAATTTTTCTCAATTTATAAATATTTAAAAGACTTATGATCAATACTATGATTATAATATATTCAATAATTATTTTATATTTTGTTATTCCAAATTCTTTAGTCCTTAAGGTGGGAATAAAAAAATGAAAATAATTAATATCAATTATTAAAAAAGCAAAAATAGCTAAATAAACTGATATTACAATGAAATAATTTGGTTTTAGATTATTCATATTTAGTATATATGTAGAGAAAAATAAGGCAGTTACTTCAAATATTCTTGCAGCTATCCATAATTTTGTATCAATGTCGTATGTTTCATTAGCAAAAATTATTAAATCACCAAAAGAAAATGCATGTAGTATATCTAATATTGAAGTGAAAAAATAACCAATTCCTAAAATAACAAAAAAATTATTTTTATTAATTTTATAAGTATTTATCGAAATTAAGAAAATTGCAGCCCCGATAATACAACTAAAAAATTCAGTAATATTATGAAAAATGTAATAATTAATATAAGAAAACATATATAATGCAAGTGAAATTATAAAAATTATTAGTAGGATTAATTTGTTTTCAAATATAAAATCAAAAATAATTTGAAAAAAGTTTATTTTTGATTTTGTATATAATTTGTATTGTTTATAATAAGCAAAAACTTTAAACACCTCTTTCATCTATATTAACTTTAACACGAATGGAATTTTAACACAATTTATAAATAATTATTGTCGAATTGTGTAACATAATTTAAAATAATGTCAAATGTTTGGCATACGTTTTTATTAGGTAAGTTTCAATCTGTAGACGATTTTTTGTGATGATTTATATGTAAAAGAATTATATAAATTTTTTCTATTGCTGGAATTGGAACAAGAACATTAAGATATTATGGTTTACAGAAAGTTAGGAGTAGGTCCAATGAAGTTTTGATATATACAGGAATGAATAAATAAATGTAAAAATAGCGATTATATCAATCGCTATTTTTTAAAAAGATTATCTTGCTTTTCAACAATAGAGTTTATAAAAAATTTTTTGTAATTTAAAAAATTTTAATAGTCCATTCTATTTTTATTTTTTTCTTTAATATACTTGCGAGCATTTTTCTTGCCACCAAATTTTTTAAACATTTCATCGATTTTACTGTTTTCTACCTGCCTTGAACTTAAGCCATCATATTTTGCTTCTTTTTTTAGTTTGAAATAACTATTAAGTCTCTCTTCTGACAGAAATCCATTTTTAACAGCTTCTCTAACTGCGCACTTTGGTTCATTTGTATGTGTACAATCACTAAATTTACAGCTTAAAGATAATTCATCTATATCTACAAATGTTTTGGATAAATCTGCACTTTCAACTCCCAATTCTCTCATACCTGGTGTATCGATTACAACACAACCATTTGGAAGGGCGATAAGTTCTCGTCTAGTTGTTGTATGCTTACCTTTATCATCATTTCTTATTTCTTTTGTTTCATAAACATTTTCTCCTAATAGCCTATTAATTAGAGTTGTTTTTCCTACACCAGAAGAACCCATAAAGGCAATTGTAGTTCCTTTTTTAAGATATTTTTTAACTGATGAGTATCCATCTTCACTCATGCTAGAAGTTACTATTACATCTATTCCTAAGGCAACAGAATCAACTTCTAATAACTTTTGTTCTAAATCAGCACATAGGTCAGATTTTGTAAGAACTATAACTGGAGTTGCACCGCTGTCCCAACCTATTCCTATGTACCTTTCTAGTCGACGAAGATTAAAATCATTATTAAGAGACATGCAAATAAAAATAGTATCAATATTTGAAGCTACAACTTGGGTCTCATTAGCTGTTCCAGCTGCTTTTCGGTTAAATGCACTTTTCCTAGTTAAAATGTTATATATTATTGCATTTCCTTGAACATTTTCAATTATTTCAAGCATAACAAAATCACCAACAGCAGGGTAATCCAATAATCTAGAGGCATTAAATCTAAATTTACCTGAAATTTGAGCTCTATATTCACCTTTTTCGGTAATGACTTTATATAAGTCTTTGTATTGAGAAATTATTCTACCTATAGTTAAATTTTCATATAAACTAGACTCGTTAATAAATTTTTCAGTGAGTCCATAATTCTTCATATTAATTTTGTTCAATTAATATATCCTCCGAAGCATATTAGTTGAGATAATTTTACAATATTGCAATATTATTTTCAATGTTTTTTATTTAAAATTTATAAAAACTATAGAACCTGATTTAAATCTGTTAATAAATAAATTCTGCTGTTACTGAAGCCTCTATACGGATATTGCCAGGCATTATAGGCGTTGAAGCTACATCCCTTTGAAATTGCTGATAAGGAATAGCAAATTGACTGTTTTCAGTTATTTTTATAGGAATTGGATCAACTGATATACCTAAAGCCACAGAAAGGGATTTCGATTTTTGAATTGCATTCATAGTTGCTAGATTAAGGGCTTGTTGATAATAGTATTCTTTATCAGTAACATCAAAAGATATAAAATCAACAACATTAGCACCAGTTTTAACAGCCGCATCTATGATAGCTCCAGTTCTATCCATATTATTTGTTCTTATTTCAATAATATTACGTACAGAATATCCCCTGTCTATTTGCTTCCCATTTTCGTAATCAAAAATTTTATCTATAGTATATTGGAATGTTTTTATATCTGATATACCCATATTTTTTAGAACTTGGATTATGGCTTGGCTTTTTCTTGAATTTTCTGATTGTATTGTAACTAAATTTTGTCCTAAAGTTTGAACGCCTAATCGTATAATTGCAATGTTTGGAACTAATGAAATTTGACCCTGACCAGTTAAAGTCATTATCCTATTTTCTATACTATTATTTGAAAGAGATTTAGACAAAATAAACCACACTCCTATTAATTTTTATATATAATATGTTTTAAAAAAAATTTTGCTAAAATTCCTATAATATTTTATATTAATCTATTATCCAAATTATGATATGATATTACATTAATCATTGGAGGTGATTATATGGTATTAAAAAACTGCGTTCTATTAATATAAAATTAATGAAACGCAGATTTTTAAAAATTATTTATAATTATTATTTTTATCAATTACTTCATCTTTAAGATCTTTTTTCATGCTTCTGAGGGATTGTTCTCTTCTCATGTTTCTAATTTGTAGTTCAGTTTTAAAAGCTTCATCATCAACTTGATTAATTAGTCTTTCAGTTTCTCTATGGTTCTCAATAGTATTATTAATTTGAATTTTAACCTTGTTTACAAAATCTCTTCTATCTTCTGAATTAGTTTTATTTCCCATTTGTTACTCCTTAAATTTTAAAATTATTGATAATTTAATCAATATTATTAATTATTATGTCTTTTAAAATTGATATAATTCGTTTCACTCAAAATATCTTTATATTATTGCCAAATTATAGTATAATAAATAAAAATATAGTTCAAGGAAATTGTAAAAATAAAGGGGGGAGTTTTTATTTATAAGATTACATCATTTATAAAAAAAAGAAATATTTTTCTGTTTATTATTATAATTATTTTTATAATTTTTGCTTTTTATCTAAAGATATTTTTTACTAAAGGTGTTTATTTTAATGACATATTTCTTAAAAAACAATCTATATCCAATGAAACCCATTATACTAGTAAAAATGGTGACATTAAAATAATAATAAGAGGACAAGGAGATATAAGTAAGAAAAGTAGCGCAGAGGTAAAATTTATATTATCTAATGATATTAAAAAACTTTATATGGTAAACTTCAATAGTGGAGATAAATGGAGTATTGGGGAAGTAGAAATTAAAGAGGAGAATGGCAAAACAATTTTTGAAGGTAAGTACGGTATAAATAGCATGCTTCTTTTAGATAAAAACGGAAAGCCAGTAATAGAAAATATCACTCTCTACACAGATTTAGGCAAAGAAAGTCCATATTATGAAAAATATCAATTGTCTTTAAAAAGGATAGTCGAATTTTCACTCCTTGAAAATGAAAGGGTTCGTGGTGAATTTGAACTTCTTGCAATTTCAATATTATTACTTTTGCTGACAATTATAGATGTGAAATATCCATTGCTTTTCTTTACATTGTCACATTATTTATCTGTAAAAGATCCAGAACCGACAGATTATTATATTGTAATGCAAAAAATATCATGGTTTGTGTTTCCAATAATAAGCATTATTATGTTAATTGTTGCAATTTAGAAAGTCTTTAAGAATAGAACAAAATAAATATGTATTAAACTTATTATATTATGGAGGTATAAAATGAAAATACAGTTTTTAGGTCATTCATGCTTTTTATTAGAAGATTCAAATGTAAAAATACTTATTGATCCATTTTTAACTGGAAATTCACTTGCTACCACTACAGCAGATAATGTTGTAGCTGATTATATCTTCGTTACTCATGGTCATGGCGATCATATTGGAGATACTATTTCAATAGCAAAAAGAACAGATGCGACAGTATATGCAGTTGTAGAAATTGCAGATGAAATATTAGCGCCGGAAGATATTAAAACAGGAAGAGGTAATATAGGCGGAAAGCAAAAGACTGATTTTGGAAGTGTGAAATATTTTCCAGCATCTCACGGAAGTGGTGTTAATGGTGCATTAGCTTGCGGTTATGTTTTAGAAGTAGGAGGTAAAAAAATTTATCATGCAGGTGATACTGGATTAATTGCAGAAATGCAATTTCTAAAAGATGAAAAAATAGATATTGCAATGCTTCCAATTGGTGATTTTTATACTATGGGTCCAGAGGATGCTGTAAAAGCTGCGGGATTAATTTCTCCAAAATGCGTTATTCCAATGCACTATAATACTTTTCCAGTTATTAAGCAAAATCCTGAAGATTTCAAAAATGCCGTTGAAGATGCAGGTATATGTGACGTGAGAATACTTAGTCCAGGAGAGAGTTTAATAATTTAAAACAACCAAAAAGTGTATATTTCGTACCTTATTTGTTAATATGTATCTAATTTTACCTAATAAGGTCATATAATGTCAAGTTACGGACTTTTTAGTGTAAGGAGAACCATACATGGTATAATCGTTTTCACAAGTAATGAATATAGCAATCATAAGGTGGGTGGGTAATGAAAAATGCATTCGTTCATAAAATAATGAATTGGATAATGGCAAATTATCCGTCAATGCATCAGGATAAATATGATGAGATAAAATACGGTATAGAAGTTTTGTATTTTGGAATAAGTAAATATCTAATAATATTGTTAATTGCTTTGATATTGGGCTGTTTGAAGGAAGCTTTGCTGTGCAGTTTATTTTTTGGAATAATACGCTGTACATCATTTGGTTTGCATTCAAATAACAGCTTTTCATGTTTGATGATTTCGTCAGTTGTTCTTTTGGGCATACCATATTTATCAAAGATAATGTATTTGACTATATGGTACAAAATTATAATTTGCATAATATCAATTTTTATATTTGCAAAATATGCTCCTGCGGATACAAAAAATCATCCTATTGTAAATAACCGTATTAGATATTTATTAAAAACTTCTGCAATATTTACTGCTATAGTTTATTCCATAGTTATAGTAATATTTCAAAACTATATATCTAGCATGATTCTTTTATGTATGATAACAGAATGTATAATTATATTACCTATCTCATACAAGATATTCAATGAAAGCTATAATAATTATTTGAAATATATTACCTAAGAGGAGATGTTTGATATGAAATTTGCAAAATTGTCTAAGACTTTAGCAGGAATTGCTATGTCGCTGTTTGCTGTTGTTGCAGCTACTTCCACAACATATTGTTTAATATTAGCTTTTGAAGAACCTAAAATGCCTCACAGTCTCATTGAAAAACAAATGAGAAAATAAGATGATTGAATTGTATCTAAAAAAATGGAGACATTTAGTGGAAAAGGTCTCCATTTTTAAAATTACTTATTATGTTTTATTATAATATGTTGTGTGAATAGCCCATTTTGCAAATAGGTTTCTACTGATAAATTATCTTTATATGTGTTACATATTTCTGAAAGTATTTTAAGACCATATCCTCGATTTTTCCCTTTTGTGGAATAGCCTTGAAGTTTTATTTGATTCATATCAGGCTCGTTTTTATATGTATTAATTACATATATGTTTATATCGGTGTCAATATATCCCACCTGAATGGCTATTGATGCTTCGCTGCTTTCTGATGTAGCTTCAATGGCGTTATCCAGTATTATGCCTATTATTGTATATAATGATTTTATAAATGATTGTTGATAGTTACTAAAATCAATATCTTCCATATTTTTTTGTATATCTGCCAAAACATGTATATTTTTGTTTTTAGCTATTATGTATTTGTGTAAAAATAGATACTTTAAGCCTGTTTCCTTTATATACATGAAACGGTTAATATCTTCGTTTTCAATGGATATATTATCCCCAATCATTTTATCAATCATTTCTTCAAGAGCGGATATTTTATTTTCCTTTATCATTCCCTTTAAAACTATCATTGCATTTTTATTGTCATGTTTTTGTTTGCGTAGCTCACTTATAAGATTTTCATTTAAATCAGCATAAGTTTTTAATTCATCATATTTATATGAAGTTTCTTCGTATGATTCTTTGTAGCTTGCTTTTCTTTTCATTTCCATCAAGCATATGCAGCTGATTGCTAAAAACAATACAATTATTAAAAATCCGTAAAAATTGCTGCTTTTAGTTAAGTAATACATGTATATAATACTGAACCCGAACAATACAAGTATGATATATAGCAATATATTTTTAAGGCTTTCCATCTTTGTAATTTTATCAATTAATTTTGTTATTTCTACATTTACAATTTTCAAATTGGATAACAGAATAATAAAACCGACTATTAAATTTGATATTATTTTTATATTGTTGTTATTTATCAAATAAACAATATCTTCTTTGTATATATTGATAAATATTATAGAGATAAAAATATCACCAATAATTATAAATAAATACAGTACGAATACAACAATTAGACCTCTAGTTATTTCGTTAGGTCTATTAATATAATAAATGAAATATAATACCAAAGCATTTAAAATAAAACTGATGAATAAATCGTTTATACTTTTTGTTATATTAAGTGTCACCCAAATAATTAAAGAAAATATTATATGTTTTGTAAGATTTTTGTGTTTAGATCCATCTAATGAAATCATTGAATAATATGTACACCATGAGAGAAATATTCCGCTTCCATAGACTAATAGAGAACTAATATCTAACCTAATATCCAAGCTTTCTCAACTCCTTTTTTCCAGAACGTGAGATTTCAGTTAAAATTTCTCCAGTTGTTAGTATTATTTCTTTATTAGTACTATCATTTAATTTTGCTATGCTTATATAATCAGTATTTAGTATTATATTAGATTTAATTTTTACAAATCTTTCATCTAATTCATTCATAATGCCTTTTAATGAAGACTTGTATAATTTTATCCCATCATTTAAAGTATGTATTTCAATATACTTGGTATCAGTTATGTTAGAAGCATATATGATATCATCTATAAATACAGGTGAAGTATAATCTCCATCCTTAACTATTATTTTTCTCTTATATTCAGGTTTCAAAAGAATAGAAATTGAATTCATTACCGCTCTTTTTACTCTATCCACAAAATCATCATTTTTGGAAATAAAATCCATCACCTCAATATGCTTGTACAGAATGTTGTGTAATTCATCGTCGTAGCTTGTAATAAATATTATTTTACTTGTCCTATCTTTCATTCTAATTTTTTGCGCTATAAAAGTGCCGTTTTCATTTCCTTTTAGTTCAACATCTAAAATATATATTTTATCTTCTTTTGAATTTATAATTTGATTTAATTCCTCGCATGAAGAATCAAAGCATTTGATAATAAAATTAACATCTTCTTTCACACTTATTATGCAGCTTTGTACTATGCTATGCAATCTTTTTTTCATACCTATGTTGTCTTCACATATTATAATATGCATATAACGTTTGCTCCTTCTACCTCAAATATTAATATTATTTTTATAAAAAAATAAAGTTTTATATCAATTTACAACAATTTTGTAAGGTAAAATACTAATTAAATTAATATACTTAATACACACATTATACAACATATTTTTACAATATTAAATATATTTGTTAATGATTTATGAAGATTTTAGACTTTTTCTGTTAGTAGAATGTTTTTTGCAAAATAAAGTCACATTATAACAAGATAAGGATATTTTTGTTTAAAATAATATTTTTTTAGTATAATGATTAATGCAAGCCATTGTTTGTGGTGACATTGGGAGCCACTACCTTGAGTTCTCGGGGGGGATTAAGCTCATGGTGAGAATTTTAAAGAAAAAATATTTTATTATAATAAGTGCTTTCATATGAAGCATTTATTTTTTTAGTTGTAAGAAGCTTCAATATAAACTATAATATAATAAATACAATATATGATACAAAATCAGTTGGTTTTGTATGAGGTATTTATTTTGTCAGTGTGAGGCGGCAAGCTTATTTGCGGATTCCTTAATGATATGGTAAATTATTTAAAACGGGTGTAGAAAATATGAATGATATTGATAAATATATACTAGGAACTATAGATAAAGTTAATTTGGATGAATATAAAGATATAAACATTTCTTTAACTACAATTAATAATATAAAAGATATTATAAAAAAGAGAAATAGAGATTCTCATAAGGGTACATATGGCAAGATTGGTTTTCTTTCTGGGTCAAAAGGTATGGCTGGAGCATCAGTTTTAAATCTTAATGCAGCCTTGAGAAGCGGTGCTGGCCTAGTAAAAGCTTATATAACAGAATCTATATACTATGTGGTTGAAGCAATGTCAATTGAAGCAATAACTCATACCTTTGATGAAAATAATATAAATTTTGATGATATAAAAAAAGAATTAATTGATTATTCAGATGTAATTGGTACTGGTTCAGGATGTGCTAATCTAAATCATTATAAGGATATATTAAATTATTTGTTAGTCAATTTTAATAAACCAATTGTTATAGATGCAGAGGGAATAAATTTATTAGAATATAATAGAATAAAAGGACATAAGCAGGATATAATTTTAACTCCTCATTTTGGAGAAATGGCAAGATTATTAAAAAAAGACGTTAATTATTTAAGAGATAATATAATAGAAAAAGCTATTGAATTTTCTAATAACTTTGATGTTTATTTGGTATTAAAAGGACCAAGGACTGTAATATCATGTCCTAATGGGAATGTATATATCAATACTACAGGTAATCCTGGCATGGCAACAGCAGGCAGCGGAGATGTATTAACTGGAATAATAACATCATTTATTGGTCAAAAATTAAATGTTGTTGATGCATTAAGGTCAGCTGTATTTATTCATGGATTAGCAGGTGATATTGGAGTACAATATTTAGGAGAATATTCACTTGTGGCTAGTGATATTATAAAGTTTTTGCCAAATGCATTTAATGCATAAGTTAAGGAGGGTTATAGATTTATGAGTAAAATATATGAATTTGAAGCGGAAATAATAAAAGTACCTGATATTGATGGAGCATATGTTGAAATACCTTTTGATGTTAAGGCTGAATTTGGAAAGGGAAGGGTTCCAGTTACTGCTACTTTTAATGGAGTTGAGTATGAGGGAAGCCTCGTTAGAATGAAAACGCCTTGTCATATAATTGGAATTAGAAAGGATATTCGTCAAAAGATAGGTAAACAACCTGGAGATATTATTAAAGTTACAATTAGGGAAAGAACAGTAAATTAATATTAAGTTCTGAAGAAAGCTTAACAATATGAAATAATAGGATAGATCTGTTATTTAAAAAAGATTTATCCTTTTTTAATTTTAAAAGCACAATTTATCAAAACAAACAGCAATCTATGATTGTGTTGTTAGGTAGTTTTTGTTGGGATTGAATAATTAATTAATTGCATTAAAAAGATTTGAAGTTTATAATTAATATATAAATTAAGTAATTTTGGAGGATTTTAATGAGAATTTTACATACTTCTGACTGGCATTTAGGCAAAAATTTAGAAGGATATAGCCGTATGGATGAGCAGGAAAGTTTTCTCGAGGATTTTGTAGAAATAGTAAAAAGTAATGATATAGATTTAGTAATTATTGCAGGAGATGTTTACGATAGTCCTAATCCGCCAGCAAGGGCAGAAAAAATGTTTTATGATACATTAAAAAAATTATCTTCTAGTGGTGAAAGGATTATATTGATAATTGCAGGTAATCATGATAATCCAGAGAGATTAGTCGCAGCAGGTCCTTTAGCTAGAGATCATGGCATTGTAATGGTTGGGACTCCAAAAACATCTGTTGATATTGGCGAGTATGGAAATCATAAAGTAATTGATTCTGGAGAAGGATTTATTGAATTTGAAATATATAATGAAAATGCTGTAATACTTACAGTGCCATATCCAAGCGAAAAAAGATTAAATGAAGTTTTATATGGATCTATGGATAACGAAGAGGAAAGGTTGAAATCTTATAGCGATAGAATAAAAATGTTATTTGATAAATTAAGCAATAAATATAGAAACGATACTATAAATATTGCTGTATCACATTTATTTGCCATGGGTAGTGAGGAAGCTGGCTCTGAAAGAAATGTTATGCTTGGGGGTAGTTTTATAGTAGATGGTAGTTGTTTCCCAAGCAATGCTCAATATATAGCTTTAGGTCACATACATAAACCTCAAATAGTTCCAGGAAGCAATAATAAAGCTAGATATGCTGGGTCACCAATACATTATAATAAAAAGGAAATTAATTTTAAGAAAAAATGTTTTATTGTAGACGTTAAGGCAAGTGAAGAATGCACTATTGAAGAAGTTGAATTAAATGTGTACAAGCCTATTGAGATTTGGAAGTGCCACAGTATTGAAGATGCAATTGGAAAATGCCAAGCAAACTGTAATAAGGATTGTTGGGTATATTTAGAAATTAAAACTGATAGATATATCAGTGAGGAAGAAATAAAGCTTATGAAAAGTGCTAAAAATGATATTCTTGAAATTACACCTATAATAGAAGGAGGAGATAATGAAAATTTAGATATTAGCAACCTTTCTGATAAATCTTTTAGAGAAATATTTGAGGATTTTTATTTAAAAGAAAGAAATGTAAAGCCACAGCAAGAGGTAGTAGAAATGTTATTAAATATTTTGCAAGAGGAGGAAGAATATGAGGCCAATTAACCTTAAAATAAAAGGATTAAACAGTTTTATTGAAACTCAGGAAATTAATTTCGAGAAGCTGACGGAAAAGGGGTTATTTGGCATTTTTGGTCCTACTGGCAGCGGAAAATCAACGGTATTAGATGGAATAACACTAGCTTTGTATGGTGAGGTAGCTAGAAAAAGCACAAATTACATGAATACTAATTGTGAAAGTTTAAATGTTAGTTATGAGTTTCAAATAACAGAAAAACATATAAGAAGATATAGGGTAGACAGGGAATTTAGAAGAGATAACAAAACTGGAAGCGTAAGAAGTAAATCTGCTAAAGTAATGGATGTTACTGATGGAAATGAACTGATTTTAGAAGAAGGAGTAAAGCAAGTAACACAAAAATGTGAAGAAATAATTGGTTTAAAACTTGAAGATTTCACTAGAACCGTTGTTTTACCACAGGGAAAATTTAGTGAATTTCTAAAGCTTGAGGGAAAAGATAGAAGAAATATGCTTGAAAGATTATTTAATCTTCAAAAATATGGCGATGATTTGTCTTTTAAATTAGGTAATAAAATTAAGTTAGAAAAGCAAAAATCCGATTTATTAGAAGGTGAATTGAGAAATTATGAAGAAATAAGTGATGATATATTAAAGGATAAAAAAACTTCATTAAAGAAAATTAAGGAGCAGTGTCAAATATGCCGTAATGAATTTAATACTGCTGAAAAGAATTTTAATGAAGGTAAGGAGTTATGGGATCTTCAAGTTGAGTTGAAAGAAAAACTTGAAATTCAAAATCAACTTAAAGAAAATGAAGACTCAATAAATAAAATAAAGAAAAGAGTAAAATTAGGTACCAGTGTACTTAAGGTAAATCCATATATTGATAGCTATGAAAATACAATTCATCAAATTGATGCAGTTAATACTGAATTAGCTGCTTTAAGGAAAAATGCAGATACAATCAAAATAGAAAAAGAAAAAAATATTAAATTTCTAGAAATAACACAAAATAAAAAGGAAAATGAAATTCCAACATTAAAAATTAAGGTTCAGAGAGTAATTGATGCTTTCGAGGAAAAAATATCACTTAATAAATTAATAAAAGAAAACAATATATTAATATGGGAAATAGATAAATTAAATGGAAAGCAAAAGGATGCGAATAATAAGCTAAATGTATATGATAATAATATTAATTTATTAAAAACAACTGTAAATGATTTTGAAAACAAAATTGGTTCGTTAAAAGTTGACGAAGAATATAAAAAGAAAATTAATGACGGAATTATTCTACTAAATAATTATGAGAGTATCAAAAAACAAAAACAAAATCTCAATAAAGAAATAGATATTGCTAAAATAACTATAGATGAAGCGCAAAAAGAAAGTGAACTTTTTTCTAAAAATTTAAATATTGTTGAAGATACTTTACATAAAAAAGAAGATGAATTAAAAGTATTGATTGAGAATTGTCCAGGAGACCAAAATACTCTGCTTAATTTGCAGCAACATATAACTAATATAAGGGAAAAGTGGAATAAATATAATGAATATTCTTTATCTATTAATAAAAGTAATGAAATTTTAGTAAAAATTAATAAAGAACTTCAGGTGTATGAAGAGGAAAAACAAAAATTAGAAGATAACATTAGTAGCATTAATGACAAAATAAAGAAAATAGAAACAGAAAATATTGCTATGACTTTAAGACAATCTCTTGTAGAAGGAGAAACATGCCCTGTTTGTGGTTCAAATTATCATCAAATAGATAATATTGAAGTAATTGACTTAACTAATCTAGATGAACTAAAATTAGAATTAAAAACTAAAGAAATCAAAAATAATAACTTAAATATTAAAATTAATAAATTACAGGCTAATGTTGAAACAGAAACTGCAAATATTAAAGACAAGGAAGAAAAGCTTAAGGAATTAGGCGGAGAATTCAAATCACATTCAGTAGAAGAACTTAAAACTAATTTTGAGAAACTTAAAAATAATATTAATAATTATAATGAAGGGAAAGCAAAATTAGAAAAAGATATTAAAGAATTAAATGAGAAAAAGAGCATTATTAATATTGACTACAACAAAGTAAATACTAAGTTAGTACATACGAGAGAATATTTAAAAAAGCTAAATAATGATTTAAATATAAAAACTGAAGAGTTTAATAAAATTTATATTGAATTATCAGCTTTAAAAGTCGAATTATCAATTGAAGATTTTAAAAGTAAAAGTGAAGAAATATTTAATAGGGAAAAAGAAAAAGCTTTATTAGAAATTGAAATAAAAAAGAAAAGGGAAAATTTAATTAAAGCACAAGAATTAAAGGAAGAAATAAACAAAGTAATTATTTTTTTAAATGAGGAGCTAAAAGTAAAAAATACTACAGTTGCTGAAAAAAATATAAATATAGAGGAAAAGAAAACTTCTATAAAAAATAAGGTTGGTAATGAAGAGGATTTAGAAAGCTTAAAAGACAGCATTATTCATGCTATTAAAAAAATAGAAGATGAATATGAAGCAGTATATAATCATAATAAGGAAATTGAAAAACAATTTAATGAATGTAATGACAGAATAATATCTTTTCAAGGTAATTTAAATAGCTTAAGTAACAGGTTAATAAAGGATAAGGAATCTCTTGAAACTGTTTTAACAGAAGAAGGTATAAAGAATATTAAGGAAGCTAAAGATTATTTTATATCTAAAGTAGAAATTGATAAAATGCTTCTTCAAATTGAAGAATATCAAGCGGAACTTACTAAACTTTCTGGAGCTATTGAAAATTTAATTAGTAAAATAAACAATCGTAGATTAACTGAAGAAGAATGGTTCAATATACAAAATATTAAAAGTGAAAAATCTAAAATTCTTGAAGCTTTAAAAGAAGAAAGCATAAAGTTAGAAGAGGAAGTTAAAGCTATTGGTGAAAGATTAATTTATAAAAATGAATTGTTGGTTAAGAAAGAAGAATTAGACCATAAATTAAGTATGTTAGTTGATCTAGAAAAATTATTTAAGGGAAAAAAATTTGTAGAATTTGTTGCAACGAACCAATTGAAATACGTTTCAATTGAAGCATGTAAGAAGTTAATAGAAATTACTGGTGGACAATATGGACTAGAAGTTGATGAAAATGGGAAATTTCTTATTAGGGATTATAAAAATGGAGGAGCACAAAGAGATGCTTCAACATTGTCTGGTGGAGAAACATTTGTGGCTTCCTTATCCTTGGCACTGGCACTATCTGCTCAAATTCAATTAAAGGGTACTGCTCCATTAGAATTGTTTTTCTTAGATGAAGGATTTGGAACACTTGATGATAATTTAATGGAAGTGGTTATGGATTCATTGGAAAAAATACATAATAATAGACTTTCAATAGGTATAATTAGCCATGTTGAATCTATAAAAAATAGAGTTCCAGTGAAGTTAATTGTAACACCTGCCATATCAGGTATGGGTGGAAGCAAGGTAAGAATTGAAAGAAACTAATGAATGGAGAAAAGTTATGGCTGAAGAAAAACGGTTTGCAGTTTTAATTGATGCAGATAATGTATCAGCAAAATATATAAAGTATATATTAGATGAAATTTCGAATTATGGTGTTGCAACGTACAAAAGAATATATGGAGATTGGACAAAACCTAATGCAGCTTCATGGAAGGATGTATTATTGGAGAATTCTGTAACCCCAATTCAGCAGTATGGATATACAGTTGGGAAAAACGCAACTGATTCAGCAATGATAATTGATGCAATGGATATTCTTTATTCTGGTTATGTTGAAGGATTTTGCATTGTGTCAAGCGACAGTGATTTTACGAAATTATCAGCTAGGCTTAGGGAATCAGGGATGCTTGTAGTTGGAATGGGTGAAAAGAAAACACCTAAACCTTTTATAGCATCTTGCAATCAATTTAAATATCTTGATGTATTAGCAGAATCTGAAGCAAAAAGCAAAGAAATTGATGATCAAAAAGAAGATGAAGAAGATATATTAGAAAGTTTCAATATAAGTAATAATGGAAACATAGCTTTAAATAGTCAGGATAAAAATGAAAGCGTAAAAATAATGACTGATATTGATACGATTAAAAATGCTATTATCAAAATGTTAAATGAAGTTGATGATGAAGAGCAAAGTATTAATATGGGTGAACTTGGTGATAAGCTAGTTAAAAGATATCCTGATTTTGATGTGAGAAATTATGGTGATACGAAATTATCAAAATTCTTAAAAAAGTTTGATTTTCTTGATATTCATACTAAAGGCAAATCATTATGGATTTCTCTTAAATCAAATAGTAAACAACCAACCGAAGTAAAAATTACTAATCAGAAGAAAAGAGTAAGATACTATAAGAAAAATAATACAAATACAAAGAAGTCTATTAAATAAGTCAATTAATACATAAATGTATTTTTTCTTCATATAATTTATTAAAAATATATGGGGGGATGTTTATGTTTAATGACTTTATGGATATTGGGGTATTAACTACATTTGCGGGACTGACTGGTTCAGTTATGCTTATTGTACAATTTACTAAATTTATTATAAAAAAAAGATTAGGAGATTCATTTGTAAGGCTTTATAGCTTTTTAATTGCTTTAATACTCACATTTGTTTTTGCTAGACAGGGTGAAGGTATTGAAGGTATAATTTTAACTGTTTTAAATGCCATTTTAATAACAATAGCAAGTGCAGGTGGCTATGAAATGATAACTGACCCATTGGCAAAGAAATAATTGTCATCCTGAACGATAGTGAAGGATTTCTAAATAGGCAAGGGAACCACCTTTAAGATAGAAAGTCTTTGTTGTCAGATCTTAAAGGAATGTCCCCAAATTATATGAGATTCTTCACCTTCGGTTCAGAATGACATAAAAGTGGTTATTCATATAATTGTATAGTGAAACTTCTTTATCCTTGCATTCTCTACATTCTCTACATTCTCTACATTCTCTACATTCTCTATATATCTACTCTATATTTTTTTCTTCTTCTTTTTCTGTTTAACTTAATTCTTATTGTATTATAAATCCTAAATAAAATTAAAATTAAAGCTAGTACAAATAATAATTTTAATATAGTCTTAAAAATTGAATTACTTTTAGTACCTTCTACTATTGTGCTATTAACTGGAGTTGGAGTTATTAAATTAACTGAACCAAGTATTTTTCCTTCAAGAGAATATTCAATTTTGCCTATAACATCATTTTTTTTCAGAGGTAAAGTAATATCATCAATTATGATTTTTGATTTTACATTGGGAATGTAGTCTTTTTCTAACAATGCATTAAAATCATTTTCAGTAATTAAAGATATTTCTTTAATATCTCCATTGTTAATAGTTAAATTTTGTATATAAGTATTTTTATAAGCTAATGTAGCGTTTTGAAAGCTTTCAAAGCCATAGTTAAATAGATTATGAGCATCTTGATACATTTCCAAGGAAACGCCTTTTAATATAACTGCAATTAATTCAGTATTATTTTTTTTAGCACTTGCAACTAATGTGTTGCCTGCTTCAGGAGTGTATCCGGTTTTAACTCCTGTTGTATTATCATATAAAGGGCTTATCCACATTCCGTCAACGTAAATTTGACTAGAAGTTCCACAATAAAGCATTTTATTTAAATTGGTGAAAAATCTAGGTTCATCTTTTTTATTAGTTGGTTTTATTTCATATTTTTCAGTTGAAACTATATTCCTGAACGTTTCATTTTTCATTGCATATTTAGTGATTAAGGCCAAATCATACGCCGTTGTGTAATGGTTATCATCATGAAGACCATGAGGGTTAACAAAATTTGTATTATATGCACCAAGTTCTTTAGCCTTGTCATTCATTAATTTAACAAAATTTTCAGTTGTTTTGCCATAATGTTTTGCAATGGCTGAGGCTGCGTCATTTGCTGAAGGCAGCAATAATGCATATAATAAATCTTTAAGTGTTAATATTTCGCCAGGTTCTAATGCAACGTGACTTCCGTCAATTTCATAAGGAGTGTCATCATCAATAGTAATAACATCTGTTAAATTACCCATTTCTATAGCAATTATTGCCGTCATAATTTTTGTAAGGCTTGCAGGGTACATTTTTTTGTCGGCATCTTTTTGGGCTAATATTGTTCCTGATTCAGCATCAATTAAAACTGCAGTTTTGCTCAATATGGATGGTTGTGCTTCAACCTTATTGATATTTAATAAAATGATTGTAAATATCGAAAAGTATATTAGTATCTTTTTTAACATATTTTATCTCCTTAAATTAGTACAAGTTATAGTATAGCAGAAAAATATTAAATTGTAATTATTAATTTTGTTTTTTTTACAATTTATTGTATAATATAATTATCATTTATGGATTTTGTCGAAAATTTATAAGTTAATTTTAACGGGAGGTATTATGAACAACCACATTTACAGTAAAGGACTTGTAGTTGTTTTAATCATTGCTCTATTTGTGATGACTTCTGTGGGGATTAAACTTGCATACAAGAAAGAAGATATTATTAATAGCAATATGAATGAAAATGAAAATTTAGGTTTAAATGATGTTGAGTTGTTGAACGACAGTGAAAACGTTCAGGAAGAAAAAGGAATTATAATAGATATTGATGGGGCAGTTAGAAAACCAGGGGTTTATGAATGTTTAGATGGAGACAGAGTTAATGATATAATACTAAAAGCTGGTGGATTACTAGAAAATGCATATACTAAAAATATTAATAAGGCTCGAAAGTTAGAGGATGGAGAAAAAATATACATACTTGAAGTAGGTGAAGAAATCTCTGATGTTGCATTGTTTGATAATTCAATATATAATACTGGTGAATTACAGACAAGTAAAATAAATATAAATAATGCATCAAAAGAAATGCTTATGACTTTAGAAGGTATTGGAGAAGTATATGCAGATAGGATAATTGAATATCGTGAAAAAACAAAGTTTAAAAGTATTGAAGAAATAAAAAAAATCAAAGGTATAGGAGATAAAACCTTTGAGAATATTAAGGATAAAATTACAATAAAATGAGGTGAAACTATGAATATAGATAATATAAAATTAACTAAAATGACAAAAACAGCTGGATGAGCGGCTAAAATTGGTCCCGAGACCCTTGCTCAAGTTTTGAGTAAGCTTCCAAAATTTAAAAATGATAAATTAATAGTTGGATTAGAAACATCTGATGATGCAGCTGTTTATAAAATAAATGATGAAATTGCTATGATTCAAACTGTAGATTTTTTCACACCAGTCGTGGATGATCCATATATTTTTGGTCAAATTGCTGCGGCTAATTCTTTAAGTGACATATATGCAATGGGAGGAGAACCAGCGTTAGCTTTAAATATTGTAGGATTTCCCAATTGCTTGCATCCAGATATTATGGCAGAAATACTTAAGGGCGGTGCTTCAAAGGTTATGGAATCTGGTGCAACATTAGCTGGAGGACATTCTATAGAAGATGAAGAACCTAAATATGGATTATGTGTTACTGGTTTTATAAATCCAAATAAGGTTCTTAAAAATTATGGCGCAAAACCTGGAGATATTTTAATATTAACTAAACCTATTGGTACAGGTATAATAAATACTGCTATAAAAGCTGATATGGCTTCAGAAAAAGCTAAAGAAAAAGCAATAAATGTTATGACTAGCCTTAATAAAAAAGCAAAAGAAGTATTTGACAAATATCCTATCAGCAGTTGTACTGATATAACAGGATTCGGTTTAATCGGACATTCGATAGAGATGGCCGAAAGTAGTGAAGTTACGTTTGAAATTAATATAAACAAAGTCCCTATTATTGAGGATGCAATAGAGTATGCTGAAATGGGGTTAGTTCCTGGTGGTTCATATAAAAACAGGAATTATTTTGAGGGAAAATCTTCTTTCGATAATATTCAGGAAGTATATTATGATATTTTTTTTGACCCTCAAACTTCAGGTGGATTATTAGTTTCTGTAAGCGAAAACTATAAAGAATCAATTATTAATGATTTGAAAGAAAATTTAGAAACTGAATTTGAAGTAATTGGAAGAGTAACTACAAAGCAAGATAAGTATATTAAAGTAGCTATGGGAGAAATTTAATGGATAAAAGTAATTTTTTTAGAAATATTCCTAAAGTTGATATAATTATGGAAAATGAAGAATTAATTGAGCTATCAACAAAGTATAGCAGAGATTTAGTTTTGCAATCTGTAAGAAAGATTAATGATGATTTAAGGGAATTTATTAATAAATCACAGAGTGAAATTGAAATTACGAGTAAAATAAGCAATATTATTAATGATATAAAAAACGATATAAAAAAATATACTTCCTATAATATGAAAAAGGTTATTAATGGTACAGGAACAATACTTCATACTAATTTAGGAAGAGCTGCAATTTCAGAGAGTATTGCAGATTATATGAAAAAGGTTGTAACAGGATACTCTAATTTAGAATTTAATTTAATTGATGGGCAAAGAGGTTCAAGGTATTCCCATTTTGAACATCTAATAACAAAAATTACTGGCGCTGAAGCTGCTATGGCTGTAAATAATAATGCTGCAGCTGTTCTTTTAATATTATCTTCATTTGCACAAGACAAAGAGGTAATAGTATCAAGGGGAGAGCTTGTGGAAATAGGGGGCTCATTTAGGGTTCCAGATGTTATGGTTCAAAGTGGAGCAAAATTAGTTGAGGTAGGAACAACTAATAAAACCCATTTATATGATTATGAAAAGGCTATAAATGAGGAAACAACAGTACTATTAAAGGTTCATACTAGCAATTATAAAATAGTAGGTTTCACTGAATCAGTTACAGTAAGTGAATTAGTTGGTTTAGGAAAAAAATATAATATTCCTGTTATTGAAGACATTGGCAGTGGCGTATTAGTAGATTTAAGTAAGTATGGATTAGATTATGAGCCAACAGTGCAGGAATCAATAAAGTCAGGAGCAGATTTAGTTTGCTTTAGCGGAGATAAATTGTTAGGAGGTCCTCAAGCTGGCATTATAGTAGGCAAAAAAACTTATATTGATAAAATAAAAAAACATCCATTAACTAGGGCTTTAAGAATAGATAAGTTTACTGCTATAGCATTAGAATGTGTATTTCATGAATATCTAGATGAAGAAAAAGCAATAAAAAACATACCAACTATGCAAATGATAAATAAAAGCATAGATGAAATTACCAATAACGCTGAAAAGTTAATAGAAAAGCTTAAGAATGATTTATACAAAGTTTGTCAATTAAGTATAGAGGATTGTGAATCACAAATTGGTGGGGGTTCTCTCCCTATAGAAAGGATAAAAAGTAAATGCATTACTATAAAACCTTATACAATGACTACTGCATCATTAGAAAGAAATTTAAGACATGCAGATACACCTATAATTGGAAGAGTGATTAATGATAAATTTATCATTGATTTAAGAACTGTTTTTAGTAATGAAATAGATATAGTTTATAATACGATTAAGGAAGTTTTTAACTGTTAACATTATGGAGGTAATATGAAAAATATTATTATTGGTACAGCTGGGCATATAGATCATGGAAAAACCACATTAATAAAAGCTTTAACTGGCCATGAAACAGATAGACTATCAGAAGAGAGAAAGAGAGGAATTACTATAGATTTAGGCTTTACATATTTTGATTTGCCTGATGGTAATAAGGCTGGTATAATAGATGTTCCTGGACATGAGAAGTTTGTTAAAAACATGCTGGCTGGAGTAGTTGGTATGGATTTGGTTCTTCTTGTAATAGCTGCTGACGAAGGTATTATGCCTCAAACAGACGAACATATAAACATATTAAACATGCTTGGAATCAAAAAAGGAATTGTTGTATTAACTAAATATGATTTAGTAGAGGAAGAATGGTTAGAGCTTGTAAAGGAAGATCTTAAAGAAGATCTAAGAGATACTTTTTTAGAAAATGCACCTGTAATTTCCGTATCATCCATAACTAAATACGGAATAAATGAATTAGTTGAAGCTATAGTTAATATTTCCCAAGAAGATGTTGAGGAAAGGGATATTAATACCATACCAAGATTACCAATTGACAGAGTTTTTTCAATAACAGGTTTTGGAACAGTGATAACTGGAACATTAATTTCAGGAAAGCTTAAAAAGGGCGATGAAGTAGAGATTTATCCAGTTAATAAAATAAGTAAATTAAGAAATATACAAGTGCATAATCTAGATGCTGAATATGCATATGCTGGACAAAGAACTGCAATTAACCTTTCCAATATAAAAAAGACAGATATTTACAGAGGATGTGTTATAGCACCTGTTAATTCAATGAAAAATACATTGATGCTTGATGTTAAGCTTAATTTGCTTAAAAGCTCAAGACGTATTGTTGAAAACAGGTCAAGGCTACACTTATATACTGGTACAAGTGAAATTCTATGCCGAGTTGTTTTACTTGATAGAGATGAATTATCTCCAGGCGAAAGCTGTTATGCTCAACTAAGGCTAGAGGAGGAAATTGCAGTAAGAAGGGGAGATAAATTTATTGTTAGGTTTTATTCTCCTATGGAAACTATAGGTGGTGGGGAAATAATTGAACCCGTTCCATTGAAGAGAAAAAGATTTGATGAAAATCTAATTGAAGAGTTAATGGTAAAGGAAAAAGGTTCAAATACAGATGTTATAGAAAAAATAATCAAGCAAAATTCTAATAGTTTTCCTTCTATAGGCGAGCTAGCAAAATTAACTGCTCTTACTGTGGAAGAATTATCAAATAATATAGAAATACTTGAGCAAGAAGAAAAAATATCTGTAATAAGACAGAAAAATGAAAATTATGTTTTTCATAAAAGCTATGAAAGAGAATTTAAAGATAATATTGAAAAATATTTATATAAATTTCATAATGAAAACATGTATAAAAAGGGGGTAAAAAAATCAGAAATCAAAAGTAAATTTTTCCCTAAAATTAAGCAATCAATATTTGATTCTTTAATACAAGACATGTTTGATAAAAATGTCATTAAAAAGCAAGATGAATACATTTCTCTTACCTTCTTCAAAATTGATTATGATGATAATTACTTAAAAATTGAGTCAAGTATTATTAAATTAGCACAAGAAGCAAAATATAATTTTGTAAAAATTGAAGAAATTAAAAGTAAATTTATTAAAAATTCAAACATAGATGATATTATTGCCTTATTAATTGATGACAATAAACTAATCAAACTAAACGATGAATTTGTTATTTCTAAAAAGGATTATGATGAAGCGCTAAATTTACTCATAAGTTTTATAAAAACTAATGATAAAATTACTGCAGGTGAGTTTAGAGACTTATTGGATACAAATCGTAAAAATGCTATTATTTTTCTTGAATATTTTGACATTTTAAAAGTAACAAAAAGAATTGGAAATGATAGAGTATTATTTTAATAAATATATATAAATTGTAAAAATATTTACTTTAATTTAATGTTTTGCTTGACAATATAAGCATTAAGGGTTAAGATATAGAAAAAGTTTAATTTTTGTAACAAACAATTTCAGGGAGCTTAACAAATGAGAGTATTAATTGTTGATAATGATTTTTTATCAATAAAAGGTCTAAAACATAGTTTGGAACAGGATAATTATGAGGTTGATTCTGCACTAGATGGAAACGAAGCATTGCGAAAAATTGATTTAAATGAATATGACATAATTGTTTTGGATATTATATTACCCGAAATGGATGGTCTTGAAGTTTGTCAAAAAATTCGTGAAAAATTTAGCGTGCCAATATTAATTTTAACTTCTAACAGCGAAGATATGAACAAAATATTAGGATTAGAATATGGCGCTGATGATTATATGACTAAGCCTTTTAATATTTTGGAATTAAAGGCAAGAATGAAAGCAATACTTCGAAGAACAAAATTAAATAATAATAAGCCAAATGAACAAACTATATTAGTTGATGACTTTATTATTAATGCACTTGGTAGGAAAGTAAGCGTTCATGGTCAAGAAATTAATTTAACAGCCAAAGAATTTGATTTATTATTGTTGCTTGCAACTAATCCTGGCAAAGTATTTTCTAGGGAAGAACTACTTGAAGTTATTTGGGGTTATGAATATTTTGGTGACCTGCGAACTGTAGATGTACATGTTAGACGTTTAAGAGAAAAAATTGAAAGTAAAACTGATAATTATGAGTATATTCTCACAAAATGGGGTGTTGGATACTATTTTAGATCTAGAAGGTAATAAGAGAAAAATAATAAAAATAATAAATTTTCACAATTAAATATAGCATTTTTGCATGATAAAGATTTCCTTAAGAGTTAAGAGTTATAATAATATTAAGAAGACCTAAATCTATCAAAAAAATTATACTTGAATTCTTGTGCAGCATATGATATATTTATTTTTGATGGGGATAGATGGGTGCTGGTGTGCCTCCTGGTCTTCAAAATCAGTCGCGGGGCGTTAATAGCGTCCTGGGTGGGTTCAATTCCCACATATTCCCGCCATAAAGGAGAATAACGATGCATAAAAATGTATTGGTATGTGTTACGCAGCAAAAAACATGTGAAAATTTGATAAGAGCTGGTTCTAGGATTTCTTCTGAAGATGAAGACAGTAATTTATACGTAATACATGTGGTAAATGAGAAGGATAAGCTCTTATATAATTTAAGCGATGGAGATGCATTAGAGTATTTATTTAAAATAACTAAGGAAGTGGGTGCAGACTTAATAGTAAAAAGATCAAAGGATGTTATTAAATCAATTGTTGAATTTGCAGAGGAAAAAGAAATAACACACATTGTGTTGGGAAGTTCCCAAGATTCTTCTAAAAATTTTGTTGGTAAACTACAAAAAAAACTTCCTGGCAGAGAATTTATAATTTAGGTACATATGAATTTATTTTTAAAAATTTCAATTTTATTTAAATTTATTTTTGATAAAAAGATACCTCTAAAGGAAAAATTGTGGATTATAGTTCCAGCAATATATTTATTAAGTCCTGTTGATTTAATACCTGAACCAATTCTAGGTTTTGGAATTGTAGATGATATTATAATATTAGGTTTTTTAATTTCCTTGATAAACAAAAAAACTAATGAATATTATAATTCTAATGATAGTAGTAAAAAATATTATAATCATAAGAATGATATTAGAAATGAAAAAATAATTGAAAATGTTGAATATGAAGTGCATGATGAGGAAGATAAGTAATCTTCCTTATTTTTATTTATTAAGAACTCCTTTAACTATAAGTCTATTAGAATAATCTCCTACAGGAGTACATGTAATCATT
>JAQVWY010000105.1 GCA_028709465.1 Tissierellia bacterium
GATATTCTGATAATTTATCTCAACTTATTGTTTTAACAAGTGATCGTAGTTATTTTTACTCAATAGGTGAAAGATATCAATTATACATAGATGGAGGCATCTATTTAATGAATTTATTATATGCATTACATTACTATGAAATTGCAGCATGCCCTGCACATTGGGGAATGCCAATTGAAGCAGATATTAAAGTGCAAAAAATAATAGGTTTAAATGATTCTGAAAAAATTATTTGTTTAATTGCGATAGGAAAACCGGTTGATGAATTTAAAACTACATTATCACTTAGAAGATCATATAACGAAAACCTGAGAGTTATTAACTGAGTTCCAAAGATAATTATAGAAAAACAGCTTAATGAGAATAGGTATACTAACACAACCGCTTAACAACAATTATGGTGGGCTATTGCAAAACTATGCATTACAGAAAGTCCTAAGGCAATTTGAGCATGAAGTACACACTATAAATATTAAAAATAGGGAAACTTCTAAATTTCGTAGACTTGCCTCTATTTTAATAAAATCTACACAAAGATTACTAGGTCAGAATGTTAGATTGCGTACTTGGCCAAATATCAAAGAGTCAGAATTAATTTCTCATAATACAAGTCAGTTTGTAAGAAATAAAATAATAACGACTGATATAATCACCAAAAAAGTAGATGCAAGCTTATTGAGAGATTATAATTTTGATGCTTATATAGTTGGGAGCGATCAGGTTTGGAGACCAAAATATTCTCCTCAATTACCTACTTATTTTCTTGATTTTTTAGAGCATAATCCAGATGTGAAAAAAATTGCTTATGCTGCTTCTTTTGGAGTAGACCATTGGGAATTTACTAAAAATCAAACGGCAGAGTTTAAAAAACTTATAAAACTGTTTGATGCTGTATCAGTAAGAGAAGATTCGGGTGTTGAATTATGTAAGAAACACTTTGATATTGAAGCAATTCATCTGCTAGATCCCACGATGTTGTTGACTAAAGATGATTATATTTCGATAGTTGAGAAAGAGAATATTAAAGAAAGTTTAGGTAATTTATTTACTTATATTCTTGACTCGAGTAAAGAAAAAAATATTATAGTTGATAATATCGCTAATAATTGTAATCTGAAACCTTTTTCAGTTATGCAATCTAAGAGGTTCTCAGATAAAGATAGAAAAGGGATCGATGATTGTGTATTTCCACCCGTGGAACAGTGGATACGTGGCTTTATGGATGCAGAGTTCGTGGTAACTGATTCTTTTCATGGAACTGTGTTTTCTATTTTATTTAATAAGCCATTTATATCAATTGCTAACAAGAGCAGAGGAATAACACGTTTTAAATCGTTATTAAAATTATTTCAATTAGAAGACAGATTGGTTATACCCAAAGAAAGCTTTAATGTCAATAACATAAAAAAAATAGATTTTTTAGAAATTAATAACATTCTGCTTAAGGAAAAAGAGAAATCAATTTCTTTTCTGAGAAATCAATTAAATTAAAGATGGAAGAAAATAAATCAAGGCATATATCGATAAAAAATAAACTATTAAAATATGATTATTTTCTAGTCTACTCTTTATTTATTTGCATATCACTTATGTCTTTTGGGACAGGAAGAAATATGCATTATATAATTGCTCCGTTTTTGTCAGTTATTTCATTTATTATAATATATATATATAAAGATAAAACCTTTTCAAGATTATTGAAACCTCTTTTAGGGCTAGCTGTATTAACTTTAATATCGTCAGTCAATTATATTTACTTCACGAATCCAAACCAGACATACTTACAATATATATCATATGCTTCTTCCATTTATCTAACTGCATTTGCATTTTTCTTTTTCACCTTAAAAAGACCCCATTCATTGTATGCCATATTATTACTCTTCATTATTTATTTCATTTTAGCTGTTTATCGATATTTTAGAACAGAATATTTGAATGAATTAGGGGTGTTTGATTTTTATCAAAACAATGCATTTTATTATGTTTTAATGCCCTTACCTATACTACTTCTATCAAAAAATAATTTACTACGAATTATAGTGTTGACTGTTTCAATTGTTATTTGCATACTATCTTTAAAAAGAAGTGCTATAATTGTAGTTTCAGCAATAACTTTAGTTTATATATGGATTAACATTTTGAATAGTAAAAATGGATTTATAAAGTTAATCGGTTTGATATTTACTTTCAGTATAATAATTTACTTTTCTGATTTAACTCTTTTAATAGAAAGGTACGACAGATTAATTTTACGGTTGGACAAACTTGCAGATGATGGAGGTTCCGGTCGTCTTGATATTATCAATCGTTTTTTCGCTGTGGATTTTCAAGACATGAAAAATGTTAGTCGTTTGGTAATAGGGAACGGATTCAATGCAACGAATAATAAGTACCCAGATCTTGCTTCTTTACATAATGATTGGTTAGAAATTTTCTATTCTTTCGGGATCTTTGGATTATTATTGCTGTTTGCTTTTTTTAATTCTCTTTTTAAGATTATTATAAAGGAACTAAAATCAAAGAGCTATTTAGCAACTGCGTATATTTCAGCAGGAATTATTTTCTTATTTTACTCTTTATTCGGTGGAAATTTCTACTTCTTGTACTATTCATTACCCTTATTTTCATTCATCGGAATTGCGGAAGCAATGAGATTGAATAATATAAAACAAATTTGATGAACCTACTTTCTTTCAGTATTACTATGGGTGATTTTTAAGTAAAAACTATTATGAATGACTTTAGACCTTTTTTATCAGTAATCGTTCCAGTGTTCAATGTTGAAAAGAAATTGAACCTTTGTATTGATAGTATTTTGAAACAAAATTATGATCATTTTGAACTATTATTGATTAACGATGGTAGTGGAGATGCTTCAGGTAATATTTGTGATTCATATTTAGGAGTAGATAAACGCATTAGGGTATTTCACAAAAATAATGGAGGGGCAAGTTCTGCAAGAAATTTAGGAATTAAAGAATCAACAGGAGAATACATATGTTTCGTAGATTCTGATGACTATGTTGATGAACACTATCTATCATCATTTCTTGTAGAAGAATTAGTATTGGATAAAAACACACTAGTAATTCAAAGCTTGATTAATGAAATTCATGGAGTAGTTATCAATCAAAAAAACACATTTATCCCTGGTTTATACACAAAGAATAACTTGTATAAATTATTCTCAGTTAATGATATAAGTAGAAGGGGCTACCCAGTTTGTAAATTATTTAGTTCAGAGATTATAAAGAAAAACAATATTCAATTCAATTCTAAGATTCATTATTGTGAGGACTTGCTATTTATGATTGTCTACTTAAAATATGTAAAAAACGTTTTTATTATTGATGAATCACATTATTATTATATAAGTACCACTGGAACATTATCTAAAAGTTATTATACTTATGAAATGGAATTTTTTACATTTCAAACATTAAATGCGACATTCAAAGATTTAATCCCAATACTTAAGTTAAATGATCAAGCCATTGAAAGTTTTGATACAAATACTTTGGGTAATTTATTATTCAGGTCGATGATATCTCTATACAGACCAAACACTAGAAAATCAAGGAAAGAAAGGATTATTATAATAAGAAGCCTACATACAAAAGAGAATTTACATTATCTACAAAAATATATTTGGAATCTATCAAAGATCAACAAACTAGCTTATTGGATTTTTAAATACGAGTTATTCGTATTACTGGATTTATATTACTCAATATTATTATATTTACGCTACTCCTTAGACTCAATGTGGAACATGATTCTAAAAAAATATTATAAAAATAAATATGGCTAACACATGTTAACGTATTAGCTTATAAAATTAATTATACATAATGAACAAACCAATAGTGGCTATCGATTTCTCATCAACAGGAAAAGGAGGAGGCCCATATACAAGCAACAGACGTGTTGTTGAATCTGATTTAAAAGAAATGTACGATTTTATACCATTTATATATAAAACAGAAATGGGAAGATTCATTAGTCTAAGAAGGATAAATGATATAAAAAAACAACTGCAAAAAATCAAACCAGATATAGTTCATTTTTCTGGTTTAGGATTAATGGGATTTCAAATAGCTATTGCATGCAAGTTAGCTGGAATTAAAAACACTGTTATGACTGTCCATGGTTTTTCTTCAGATGCTCAAGATATTAGTCTAATTAAAAGAAAAATAATGTCTTTACTGATTGAACCATTAACAATTGTAATGAGTAAAAAAGTTTATGGTGTTAGTTCATTTGTAGCAAATAGAAAATTATTGAAGCTATTTAAAAAGAAAAATTGTGGATTTATTTATAACATTCCACCTCTACAAAAATCATATATAGCTAATTCGCTAAGAAATGATTTAGGTATTAATAAAAATGACATAATTGTTGCTTCAGTAGGCAGAATTACAAAAGATAAAGGTTATCATATTTTAGAAGAAGTTATTTCTAAATTTAATGGATATAAAAATTTGAAATTTGTAATTGTTGGTGATGGGTTATATTTAAATCAGATGAAGCGCAATTTAAGCGAACAGATAAAACAGAACCAAGTTTTTTTTCTAGGTTATAGGTCAGATGTTCAACAAATTCTAAGTGACTGTAATATTTTTGTTTTACCCACCTTACATGAAACTCTTTCCATTGCTCTACTCGAAGCTTCTACTGAGAATCTCCCGTTGATAGCTTCAAATACTGGTGGGGTTCCTGAAATAATCAAAAATGGTTTTAATGGTATTTTAGTTAAACCAGGTAGTAGTAGTGATTTATATAATGCAATATTAAAATTATATGGAAATAGGAGTATATGTGAAATATATGGAATTAATGCGAATTTATATATCAAAGAAAAATTCAATGTACAGTCGATAATAAGTAAAATTGACTCTGTATATAAAACAATATTAGGTTAGTTCAATTTAGAGTTAAAGTTCAATGACAATTTACTATGTAACTATAAATGCTAAAAATATAAACCAAATTGATATATTACCCCACCTTCTAAAATATGTTTAATATTATTTAGTAAAATAAAAATAATGATCGCATTTTTAATCATTCAAATGGTAAGTATAAAGATGACTGATTAGAAATGTATATAAAAGTCGTTTAATCAAAACAACTATGTATAATTCAAATTTTAAAAATAAAATCCTCCTAATCACCGGTGGTACTGGTTCGTTTGGTAACGCTGTGCTTAAGCGTTTTTTAGATACAGATGTTAAGGAGATACGTATTTTCAGTCGCGACGAGAAGAAGCAAGATGATATGCGTCACCATATTCAGAATCCTAAGGTAAAGTTCTACATTGGAGATGTGCGTGATAAGCGTTCTGTGGATACTGCTATGCGTGGTGTCGATTATGTGTTTCATGCTGCTGCACTGAAGCAGGTGCCCAGTTGTGAGTTCTTCCCGATGCAAGCTGTAAGAACTAATATTATAGGTACGGAAAATGTGCTTGATTCAGCAGTTGACTTTGGTGTTAAAAATGTGGTTGTACTTAGTACTGATAAGGCTGCGTATCCTATAAACGCTATGGGAATTAGTAAAGCAATGATGGAGAAAGTGGCTATTGCTAAGGCTCGCTCGCTTGGTAATAATGCGGTGACTACTATTTGCTGTACTCGGTATGGTAATGTTATGGCGAGTCGTGGTTCGGTGATTCCGCTTTGGGTAGATCAGATTAAGTCGGGTAACCCTATCACCATTACAGATCCGGGAATGACCCGCTATATGATGACACTTGAGGATGCTGTGGATCTTGTGCTTTATGCTTTTGAGAATGGCAATCAGGGTGATTTGTTTGTACAGAAAGCGCCTGCAGCTACTCTTGATGTGCTAGCCGATGCGTTGAAGGAGTTGTATAACGCCGATACGGAGGTTAAAATTATAGGCACTCGCCACGGTGAGAAACTGTACGAGACTTTGGTTACTCGCGAAGAGATGTTCCGTTCTGAGGATATGGGTAATTATTTCCGTATTCCTGCTGATACTCGCGACTTAAACTATGATAAATTTTTTGTAGAAGGGCAGGAGGACATTTCGAAGTTTGAGAATTATCATTCAGATAATACTCATCGACTGGATAAGGAGGGTATGAAAAAATTGCTTTTGAAACTTCCGGAGATAAGACAGGATATAAATCAATAGTATCCTTAATGTGATATATAAAGCATTTCGTATTGTTATCCCATATATTTATTACACTAAAAGTATTATTAGGAGTGAGTAGTAAATTAATTTTATGCGTTGGTGGATTTGAAATGCCAGACAGAAATGCTGCAGCTCAAAGGGTAGTGGGTAATGCTAAAGGATTTCGTGATTTAGGTTATGAGACATTCTTTATAGGTTTATCAAAAAAGAAAGAACTTTGTAATGTTGAATATGAGTATGATGGATTTAAATTTATTAATTTGAAATATCCTGAAAGTACAATAGATTGGATATTTTACTTAACATCCATAAAACCGTACAATAATTATTTAAATAATCGCCCAAATATCGTTATTGCATACAATTTCCCTTCCATAGCTTTAAATAGATTAAGAAAGTGGGCGTCTAAAGAAAGCATTTGTTTACTAGCAGACTGTACTGAGTGGTATGAGTCAAAAGGTAATATTCTGTTTAATATAATAAAAGGTTTTGACACTACTTATAGGATGAAATACATTCACCCTAAGTTAGATGGAATAATAGCTATAAGTAATTATTTGTATGAATATTATAGAGAAAAAACAGAGAATGTTATAATGGTTCCACCATTAGTTGATTTGTCTATGGACAAATGGAATTGTAATCAATTGGATTTTACAATAAACGATTCAGAGAAAGTTAGAATCATATATGCTGGATCACCGGGCAGCGGTAATAAAGATCGATTAGACTTAGTTTTGAGCGTTTTGTCTCAACTAAAAGATGAAGGAATTGACAACTTCTCTTTTAGTGTAATCGGAATGACAGAAAGTCAATATAATACTGCATTCAGAACATTAGTACCATCAAATATTTCTAATAATGTATTATTCAAAGGTCGTTTATCTCATAAGATTACATTGAATGAAATTAAAAAAGCACATTTTAATTTATTTCTCCGAGATAACAATCTCACCAATAATGCAGGCTTTCCAACAAAATTTGTAGAGTCAATATCATGTGGCACTCCCGCATTAACTAATTCCACAAGTAACATTAGTGATTTTATTGTTGAAGGCAAAAATGGCTTTTTGATAACAGATAATTCTATTCAAAATATTAAGGCGACTCTTTCGAGAGCTATAAAATTACCTCATGAAGATATCTATGAAATGAAAAAATGGTGCTATAATTCAAGAATTTTTGATTATAAAAATTATATTTCAAAATTCTCTTTATTAATTCAAAAACGTTATGATTTAACTGATGCCCAAATCTAAACTTATTCGTATCACTACAGTTCCTGTTTCTTTAAAAGGACTTTTAAAAGGACAGCATCGCTTTATGTCTGAAAACGGGTATGAAGTTCTTGGCGTTTCAAGCGAGGGTAAAGCATTGCACGATGTTCATGAAAATGAAGGTGTGCGTGTTGTCGCTTTGGAAATGACAAGAACCATTTCTTTGTTTAAAGATTTAAAGGCTTTATGGGGTTTTTATAGGTTATGCATAAAAGAGAAGCCTTTGATGGTGCACTCGCACACACCTAAAGCAGGTATTGTGGGAATGCTGGGTGCTAAATTAGCTGGTGTGCCTATTAGGTTACATACAGTAGCTGGGTTGCCTTTAATGGAGGCTATAGGATTGAAGCGAAAGGTTCTTGATATTGTAGAGAAACTGACTTACTCTTGTGCTAACATGGTTTATCCTAACTCTAAAGGGTTATATGATTTTATATTAAATAATAGGTTTACTAATAAAGAGAAGCTAAAAGTGATTGCTAATGGGTCATCAAATGGTATTGACACCAGTTTATTCTCGCCTCAGCAAATATCATTAGAACAACAAAGTCAGCTAAAGGAAGATCTCAATATTTCCGTAAGTGATTTTGTTTTTGTTTTTGTAGGCCGTTTAGTTAAGGATAAAGGTATAAATGAATTGGTTTCTGCTTTTTCAAATCTTAAGGGTCATAATGCAAAGTTGTTGCTAGTGGGTACTTTTGAAGAAGAGTTAGATCCGCTACTACCTGAAACATTAAATGATATTGAATCAAATAATAATATATTATCTGTAGGATGGCAAAGTGA
>JAQVWY010000106.1 GCA_028709465.1 Tissierellia bacterium
TATTCAGGTTAATTTGAGGGATATGGTAAATAACATTGGAGAGGATAAAGCAAAAATATCCTCTCTAATTTTTCATGTCCGCTTAATAAAGATGTTGAATTGTTCTTAAAGCACAAGTCTATAGAATGAATTATTAAAATTAGCATGTGATAAGGTAAGGTTTGTTCAAGGTGAAATAGGTGGAAGAGTTGTATATCTTGAGTGTGAAGATAAAGAAAAACTAATTCAATTTTATTCTGAAAACGGGTTTGTAGTTTTTGGTAAAAGAAGATTAGAACGTGATGAAATAGATGTAATGGATGGTACTTATCTTGTTCAAATGTTGAAATACCTGTAAAAATTTATTAGAGAACTTGAATCAAAGATTGTTGTTTTAGATAATAGGGAATTGGTATTTTCAGAAGAAGACAATTTAGGAATCCCTTTTATAAATGAAGACAACAGAACAATGATACCTATAAGAAAACCCTTGGAGGCTATAGGGGCTGAAGTAGGATATGACAGCATTAATAGAGTTGTAACAGCAGTTAAAGACAATGTTTCAATAATAATTCCGATAGATAAAAATATAATTTACATAAATGGAGAAGAAGTGGAAATAGATACAAAAGCAATAATCAAAGATAGCAGGACATACATTCCGTTGAGGTCTGTTTTTGAAGCTTTTGGTTATAATATTGAATGGCATAACAACAGCAAAACAGTTATAATTAAAAAGAATTAGTTAATTAAAATAATTTTATTATGAGGAGACAATATGATAATTTCAACAACACCAACATTAGAAGGCAAGAAAATTATTCAATACAAAGGAATAGTATTTGGAGAAGTTGTATCAGGTCTTAAGGCAGTAGGGTAATTTTCCTTTTAAGCAATTATTACTTCTACACCCTTTTCAGTTAATATTTTCTTTGTTGGTTCATCAATTTTATCAATTATTAGTTTATCGATTACAGAAAAATCACATAAAAAACAAAATACTTTTTTATGAAGCTTACTACTATCTGCAACCATAATTACTTCTTCTGCAGCTTCAATCATTGCTTTTTTCATTTCAACTTCCTCATAAGTTCGATTTGAAATACCAAAATCTAAGTCTAATGCATCGCATCCTAAAAACGTCTTGTTTACATGAATGTTTTTAAAGAAATTGACTGATTGGCTGCCTGTTAAGGTATATACCGGGCCATTTAAATATCCACCAGATATTAAAAGATTAACATTCTTTTTATGAGCTAATTCCATAGCTATCTTCACATCATTAGAAAGTACTGTAACATTTGTATTATTTATATTTTTGGCTATTTCAAATGTTGTAGAGCCTGCATCTAAAATAATTATATCCCCATCTTCTATTAATTTTGATGCATAAACACCAATATTTTGTTTAGCTGCTTTATTTAATGATACTTTATTGTTATATGGAATTTCATAAAGTTGTGTATTTTTTATAGAGACAGCACCACCGTGCGTTTTTATAATAAGACCCCTATCTGCTAATAAATTAATATCCCTTCTAATTGTTACCTTAGATACTCCAAATTCATCAGATAATTGCTTTGTATCAGATTTTTTATTTTTATTTATGTATTTTAAAATTTTTTCTTGACGCTCTACTTGAAACATAGCATGTCCTCTATTTTTATATTTTATTTATTATATATTTTTCTTATCAAATAGTCAATAGTTCGCTTAATTTTTGTATCGTATGCTTAGATTTATGTTCATTTAACTTATATTATATTTTATTATTTGATAAATTTTCTTAATAGGAAAGCAAAGGAAAGCAAAGGAAAGTAAAGGTAATAATAAATTGCTTTTTTAATTGACATATAACAAAGGAGCGTATATAATAAATATGATACATAGTATAATTTAGAATATGATTTTATAATCTTAGGAGGTAACAAAATGAGGAAAAACAAATTAATGGTTCTTGTGGTTCTACTGTTATTTTTAATGTCAACATTGTTGACAAGCTGTACTCAGGCAGCACAAGGTAATAATGACAGTGACAAAGTAAAAATTGGATTTTCTATACAAGATATCTCAAATCCGGCATGGTCTGAAATGTGGATATACATGCAGCAAAAGGCAGAAGAATTAGGCGTTGAGATAGTATTAAGCGATGCTCAAGCAGATCCTGCAAAACAAATAGACTCTCTTGAGAATTTCATTCAAGGTGGCTTTGATGCTATTATAGTTCACTGCTTTAATGCTGATTCAGCAACTTCGACTTTGCAAAAGGCAAAGGATAATGGAATTAAGGTTATTGCTTATGATACTAATGTTGATATTGCTGATAGTTATTTTGGATTGGATAATTACGCAGTTGGAAAACAAATAGCACTTAATGCTTCAAAATTTATTGAGGAAAAGTTCCCTGATGGAAAGGTTGAAGTAGGAGTTGCTAATTATCCATTAAACCAAGTTTGTTTAGACCGTGCGGAAGGTATAGTTGCCGGAATGGCTGAATATGCACCAAACGCAAAAATAGTAGCAGAAGCACAAGCCGGATATGTAGATGAAGGTATCGTTGTTGGTGAAAACTTTATGCAAGCACACCCAAATATGAAAATTGTAGTTGGTATTGATGATGCCGGTCTTTTAGGAATATATGAGTCAGTGGTTGCTGCTAATAAGACTGCGGATGATTTTGGAATGTTTGGAATAGATGCTTTACCTGAAGCGCTTAAGCTTATTTCAGAAGATACAATTTTCCGTTCTACAATCCATCTTGATTTAAATAATATAGGTGAAAGAATGGTACAAGCTGCATATGATCTTACCCAAGGCAAAGAGGTAGAGAAAGTTGTTTACTTCCCTCTTAATACAGTGGATATTAACAATGTAAGTGAATACTTAGAAAAATAATAAAATCAAGTTTTATAATACAACTGTAGACGTTGCTATGGATGGGTAGATTCTGCCCATCCATTTATGGAGGATGCACTGTGAATAATGAAAATTTATTATCACTTAAGAGTATTACAAAGTCATATTCTGGAGTAACAGTATTAGATAATGTTTCTCTTGACATAAGGAAAGGCGAGGTACATGCACTTGTAGGTGCCAACGGCGCAGGTAAATCCACATTAATAAAGGCCATATCCGGAGCAATTATACCTGATAAAGGAAAGATTATTTTTGAAGAAAAAGAGTATAATTCTATGTCGCCGCAATTATCAAGCAGTTTAGGCATAGCTGTAATATATCAGGAATTCAATCTGATACCTTCGCTTTCTGTGGCTGAGAATATATTTATGGGAAATAGACTTGATAATAGCCGGTTAGTTAATTTCAAAAAATTAGAGGAAAAAGCTAATGAAATATTAAAACATTTTTCTATAGATATAAAGCCATCACAAAAGGTAAAGGGTTTGTCAGTTGCTTATATGCAAATAGTAGAAATTGCTAAAGCCTTAACTCGTAATATTAAATTACTTATATTGGATGAGCCTACAGCACCTTTAACTAATGTTGAGGTTGATGTTTTATTTGATTTAATAAATTCTTTAAAGGAAAAGGGAGTATCCATAATATACATATCCCACAGATTAGAAGAAATATTCGGAATTAGTGATAGAGTAACAGTTTTACGTGATGGCAAAAAAGTTGTAACATTAAATACTCAAGAAACAAATCGTAAAGAGTTAATTGGGCATATGATTAATTCAGAGGTTGGAGAAGAATACCCTACCCGTGCTGCAAAGTATGGAGAAGTTTTATTTGAAGCGAAAAATTTATGCGGCAAGGGATTTAAGAATATTAATTTTAAGGTGCATAAAGGAGAAATATTTGGAATATCGGGTTTAGTAGGTGCAAAAAGAACTGAAATTGTGAGGGCTATTTTCGGAGCGGATAAATTAAGTTCCGGTGAAATTATTTTTGAAGGAAACAATGTAATGTTAAAATCTCCCTATGATGCAATCAGTAAGGGCATTGCTATGATACCTGAGGAAAGAAAATCACAAGGTGTAATTTTAAATTTATCCATTAAATGGAACTTAACAATAGCTATAGTTAGAAATATTTCAAAGTTGTTTGTAGTAAACTTGAAAAAAGAGAATGAAGTAGTAGATGAGTACAAGAATGTTTTGAGCATAAAGATGTCCGATGAAGGGCAAAGAGTTTCAACTTTGAGCGGAGGAAATCAGCAAAAAGTTGTGCTAAGTAAATGGCTTGCCAGTAAACCAAAGTTAATTATATTTGACGAACCTACCAGAGGCATTGATGTGGGAGCTAAGAAGGAGATATATAACATAATAAATAGATTGGCGGATGATGGAATTGGAATCATATTTATTTCTTCAGAAATGGATGAAATGATTGGATTATCTGATAGGATGATTGTTCTTTCTGAAGGAGAGATAATGACAGAGTTAAACAAGGAAGAATTCAGTAAACTAGAAATCTTAAATTTTGCGTCTGGTAATAAATAAGGAGGAGCTAATGAAATTGAATAGCATTTTTAGAAAATATGGAATTATTATTGTACTTACAGTTTTAATTGTTGCATTTGGAATAGGAAACAAACTGTTTTTTACTGTTTCAAATTTTATTAATATTATTAGACAGATATCCATATTAGGAATAATAACAATAGGTATGTCATTTGTTCTAATATCAGGTGGAATTGATTTGTCGGTAGGTTCACAGCTTTCTTTTATTGGAGTTGTAACGGCTACAATGTTTACAAAGTATGATATTAATCCACTGCTTGCTTGCTCAATAGGGATACTTATAGCAACATTAGTGGGCACAATGAATGGTGTATTTATTGCAAATACAAAAGTTCCTCCTCTAATTGCGACTCTGGCAATGCAACAAATATTATTGGGACTTGGTTATATAATTTCAAAAGGAAAACCTATATATGGATTAACTCAATCAGTAAAGTTTATTGGACAGGGACATATTGGACCAATACCAACACCTATTATTATACTGATTATTTTTATAGTTATAGGTTCCTTCGTACTAAATAAAACATATTTAGGAAGATATTTTTATGCAATTGGAAGTAATGATGAAGTAGCGCGTTTATCAGGTATAAATGTTAAATTAGTAAGGACCCTTGCGTATGCTATGTGTGGATTTCTCTCGGGAATTGCTGCAATAATAATGATGTCTCGAATTAATTCAGGCAGCCCGACTGTAGGAAGCGGTTTTGAAATGGATGTACTTACAGCTGCGGTGTTAGGAGGCGTAAGCGTTAGTGGTGGTGAAGGAAAAATATTTGGAGCAATGGTAGGCGCACTAATTATTGGAGTATTAAGCAATGGTTTAATAATAATGAATGTCAGCGAGTACTATCAGATGGTTATTAAAGGACTTGTTTTGGCTTGTGCAATAGCATTTGACAGTGTAAATAATAAAAAGATGCAATCTAACGCTTTATAACTATTAAATATAAATTACTTTATAGAAAGGTTAACCATGAAAAATATTGTAATAATAGGTGCAGGAATGATTTCTAAAAGTCATGCTGCAGCAATCAAATCGAATCCAAATGCAAAGCTTTGTGCTATAGTAGATATAAATGAATCAGCAGCTAAAAAGTTTGCAATAGAATATGAATGTGACTATTTTACATCAGTAGAAGATATGTTTGAAAGTTTAAAGCCGGATGCTGCTATTATATGTTTACCTACATTTTTACATGAAAAGTATGTAATCTTATGCGCACAGCATAAAGTAAACGTATTGTGTGAAAAACCTGTTGAAATGACCGTAGAAGCGACAGAAAACATGCTTGATGCCGTGAAAAAATCAGGCATAATATTTATGGTTGCACAGGTAGTAAGATTTTGGCCAGGTTATGTGGAGATAAAGGAAATGGCTGATTCGGGACAACTTGGTGACATATATATGGCTTATGCCAGCCGATGTTCAGTTATGCAAATATGGGGAAATACATGGCTTTGTGATCCGGAAAAAGGCGCCGGCGCTATTCAGGATATGCATGTACATGATATTGATTACTTAAGATATTTATGTGGAGAGATAGATACTGTATATTGTTTAGCCAATAAGGATTATACAGGTTGCTACAATCATGCTATGTCTTCTTTGACATTTAAAAATGGACAAAAGGCTGTCGCAGAAGCTGCATTTACAATGAAAGAAGGCTATCCTTTTACAATGCTGTTAAAAATTGCGGCTACGAAGGCAACTGTAGAATTTCATTATCGTGCAGGATACAGTATTGGAGACAGAGATGAAATAGATACTGAATTAAGAATATATCGCGAAGGAATTCAACCGGAAATAATAAAACCAAAGCAATATGATCCTTATACTAAACAATTTGAATATTTCTTATCTTGTTTAGAAAATAATGAGCAACCAAAGATAGTACCGCATGAACAAAATTTAGATGTAATAAAAGCTGTATGTGCGATAAGAGAGTCTGCTGAAATAAATAAGGTTATAGTAATTAAATAAATAACATATAAGGGGCTAATATGGATAATAAAATAAGAAAAGGTATTAACATCTGGTCTTTTCCAAATGACATGAGTATTATTGACTGTATGAAATTAGCCAAATCGGCTGATTTTGAAGGGATTGAATTGGCTTTATCAGCTGATGGACAATTGAGCTTAAATAGTACTGAGGATGAAATTTTAGAATACAAAAAGGTTGCATCTGAAATCGGCTTACAAATTGCAGGCTTGGCTACAGGATTGTTTTGGCAGTACTCACTGACAAGTAATAATGATTATATTCGTGAAAAAGCAAAAATGGTTATAAAAAGAGAAATAGAAATTGGTGCTGTCTTAGGTGTGGATTGCGTACTGGTTTGTCCCGGCACCGTAGGAGTTGATTTTGATCCTGATGAAGTTGTACCGGATGCAAAGAGCATAGAGTTTTATTCAGGCTCTGAGATTATTGATTATGATGTAGCCTATTACAGAGCACAAACGGCTTTAAAGGAAATGGCTCCTTTTGCTGAACAGCATAATGTCATTCTTGGTATAGAAAACATATGGAATAAATTTTTGTTATCTCCACTTGAAATGCGTAACTTTATTGATGAAATAGGTTCACCGTATGTTCAATCATACTTAGATGTAGGAAATATGATGTTGTATGGCTATCCTCAGCATTGGATAAAAATATTAGGAAAAAGGATTAAAAAAATTCACTTTAAGGATTTTAGGCGCGGTACTGCTCAGTTAACAGGATTCGTGGACCTTCTGTCAGGAGATGTAGAGTGGGATAAGGTCATGGATACGCTTATAAATATTGGTTATGAAGGCTGGGTATTTGGCGAGATGTGTCCTCCATACAAATTGTATCCGGAACAAAATATTTTTAATACTTCAATGGCAATGGACAAAATTTTAAGAAGGGGGACGAATTAATGAAGGTAGTAATAATAGGTTGTGGCTTAATTGCGAGAAGCCATGCTCAGGCATTATCTGAAATCAATGGTGCTGAGCTTGTAGGAGTATGTGACCGGCGTATTGAGGCAGCACAGAGTATTGCTAATGAATATAAGTGTAAAGCATATACCGATGCAACTGACTTACTTGTCGATATGAAACCTGATGCAGCAGTAATATGTGTTCCTACTTATTATCATAATCATTATGTAAAGCTATGTGCAAAGCATGGAATACATGTTTTGTGCGAAAAACCATTGGAAAGAACGGTAGAAGCATGTGCTGACCTTGTAAATACAGTCAAAACTTCAAATATAGTCTTTATGACTGCACAGGTGGTTCGCTTTTGGGCAGGATATGTTGATATAAAAGAAATGCTTGATAATGATGAAATTGGTAATATATATATGATGCATTTAAGAAGGGTATCATCTAAAGCAGGACAATATGGACAATGGTTATTTAAACCTGAATTAGGCGGCGGAGCAATGTATGATATGTTAGTGCATGATGTTGATTTTTTGCGTTATGCTGCAGGACCTTTTGAAAAATGCTATGCAAATGCGACAAAGGATGAGACTCAGTGCTATAATAATGTTATGGCTAACATAATACATAAAAATGGTATACATGCTGTAGCTGAAGTATCCTTTACAATGCAGACCGGATATCCTTTCAGTTTTTCAGTAAATATTGTAGGAACTAAAGCAACGGTTGAGTATAACTATTCAGCAGGAGC
>JAQVWY010000024.1 GCA_028709465.1 Tissierellia bacterium
TGCAATTATAAGTCAAGTTGACGATGAAAATAGAGTTTGGATTTGGTTTACAGGTACAAAATTATCCGCATTATGCAGTATTTTGTTGCCTTGGGGTTATTAACATTACCACGCTATCGGTGAGCGAGAGCAATATAGTGACAAATACAAAATTACACAAAAAAAAGAAGACTCCCATTAATTTAGGAGTCTTTTTTTACCTTTTTTAATCCATTAACAACTAATTCTCTAATAGCCTCATTACGATTTTTTAACTTCTGATCATGCCAATACTCTTCAATTTTTTCTATCACTTCCTTTGGGAAAGTCACTAATACCTGAACATTCTTCTCTTTATCTACTGCCAAATTCATCACTCCTAAAAGTATTATAAGTTATATAACTTATATTGACAAGATACAGGTATAAGTATATTATAGTTATATAACTAATATAACTTATATAACGTGAAGGGAGAAATAATTATGAATTTATTAGAAGCGTGGGAAATTTATTATCAGGACAAGAAATTAGAAGGGTATTCAGACGTAACACTAAAGGGTTATAAATTACAAACATTATTATTGACAAGGTATTTTGAAGACAAAGACATTAACGAGATTAATATTTTTGATTTGAAACAGTATCTTACTGAAAGGGGGTTCACATTTAAAATCATCTTCTTTAGGTGCTAGAATCCGTTTTATTAGAGCTTTTTTTGGATATTGTAGTAGTGAAGGATATTGTGATAAAAACCCAGCTTACAAGTTACGTGAACCTAAAAAAGGCAAAACAATTCCCAAATCTTTTAGTGAAGAAGATGTTGAAAGGTTAAGAGAAGCATGTATGAGTCCTTTGGAACACGCATTACTTTGAATTCTTATTTACATCAGGGTGCAGGGTAGATGAAGTTAAAAAATTAAATAAAAATAATATAAATTGGGAAAATCGTAGTTGTATCGTTAATGGTAAAGGCGATAAAGAAAGAGAAGTATATTTCTCTGTAAAAACAAAAATTTGGTTGAAATGGTATATAGAATCTCGTAAAGATGAAGATGAAGCACTATTCGTTACGGAACGTGCACCGCATAGATTAAGCACTGATATGATTAGGTATGTAATTAAGCGGATAGCAAGACGGGCAGGAATTAAAGAATCTGTATATCCTCATCGTGCAAGACATAACTTTGCAAACCATTTATTAAATAGAGGAGCAAGCTTAGATGAAGTCAGAGATCAGATGGGGCACTGTAAAATTGAAACAACTCGGATATACTGTCAATTATCAGGTTCTAGAAGAAAAGAAATTCATAACAGATATTTTTAAATTAATACTGCCACCTTACGAGGTGGTTTTTTAATGGAAGGAGAGATGATATGGCAATACTTGCAGATATAAAACCCTATCTACGAATAGGGACAGCAAATACAGCTTATGACAATGAAATAACCGATTTAATTAATGCGGCAATCGCTGATTTAAAATTGTCTGGAGTGACAGCGGAAAGTGCAGTAGATACCGATCCACTTATCAAACGAGCAATTGCGGTTTATGTAAAAGCAAATTTTGGGTGGAATAATCCAGACAGTGAGAAATTACAGGAAACCTATAAAATGCTAAAAAATCACTTAACTTTATCAGCAGATTATTCCCGATTTGAGATAACATTTACAGTCAAAGATTCAATTACTGCTGTTGCCATTCGCGGAGCTAAAGTGATTTTTAATGGTGAAACCAAGTATACCGGAGTAGATGGAAAAGCTATTTTTTATACTTTAGTTGGCACTAATTACGAATATGAAGTTACAGCCGATGATTATATTGCTGACGATGATGATTTAAACTGGATTGATGTAACAACTACTGCCGTAGCAATAGCAATTAATCTTGTAGCAGTTTAGGCGGTGACAATATGTTAAGCAATGCGGTGATTAAGTTAATTACCAATACGGAAACAATAAATGGTTTGGGTGATACAGTTAAATCTTCTTCATATAAAACAGTCTATGCTGATGAACTATCTATTGGACAAAATGAATTTTATCAAGCAAATGCTAATGGTTTAAGACCTGAATTAAAATTTGAAATCTTCTCAGCAGAATATGCAAGCGAATCAGAACTTGAATATGATGCAAAGACATACACCATTATTCGCACGTACAAAAAAGGATTAGATAGAATTGAATTAACTTGCCAAGGCATTGTCAATGGGGTGGTATGATGGCTTTTACTTATGAGTCTAATGCCAAAGAAATTAAGTATGTTATGACAGAACTTGAGAGAGCAGCATTAAAAGAAGCCGCAAAATTATTAAGAAAGAAAGTTAAAAGCACTGTCCCAGTTGATGAAGGGGTGCTTAAAAAGAATATAGGTACATGGGTTAAGAAAACAGATGGATCTATGCAAATAGGAGTGTATACCAAAGAAAGAGCTAAAAGAAAAAAATATGTTTATGCCTATCATGCTCATTTAGTCTATTTTGGTACTAAAAAAACTAAAGCAATTCCATTTTTACGTGATCCTATTATGGCTAATATTGATCAAATTGTTGCAATACAAACTAAATATTTAAAAGCAATTGAAGATGAAAATCGAGCTAAAGGATTAATTAACCAAAAGGAGGAGATTGCCGATGATTAAATTACGAACTGCTTTACAATCATTTCTGGTATCAAAACATGCAAGAACTTACTTTCAATCTGCTCCTGAAGATGCTACATATCCTTATATTGTTTATGATTTACCTGATATCTTAGACGATGGAGAATATCAGGAACAAACATTGGTAGAAATTGATGGGTGGGATAATCCTACAAATGGTGATTCAACTGCCCTTGAAAATCTGATGACTACCATCAACACAATAAACAAAACCGTTTTAACAGCTGATGATATGGCGGCTGTTTTTTATTTAGAGAGTAAGTTACCTATTGTTGATGAAGATCCACGAATTAAACGCCGCAAAAATATTTATTTATTGAAAATTTATAACAGAGGAGAGTGAAATATAATATGAGTTTAACGTCAACTCAAATCGAAAATATCCAGATTGATTACGGTATTGTATATGTTAATTTCGGTGAAATAGGTGAAGCACTTCTTGGCCCAAGTAGAGGTGGAGGAACATTTGATGTTAAAGCAAGTCGCAGAGATATTGAATTTGATGGAATGAAAGGTAAATCTAAAGGTATGCAGGTAATTGATGATATTAACGCAACATTGAGCGTTACTATCCTTGATACCACTATGGATACATTAGCTATGGTAATGCCTTTTGCAACTCTGTCTGCTGGAGTATTAACTTGCGAAGTAGGAGCTATTGGGGTTATTCCTGATGCAGACTATCTATCGAATGTGACTATGTTTGCAAAAACAATTAGCGGTCAGTATAAAAAGATCACATTATATAATGCGATGAATGAAAAAGATTTTTCTTTAGCTGCAACTCCAAAATCTGAAGGTGAGATTGGTCTTGAAATAGCCGCTCATTGGAATCCAACAGATGATACTGCGGATTTATATAAAATTGAAGATGTCGCTAGTATCGGTGGTGATACTACTCCTCCTACTGTAGTTACTGTACCTGCGGATACAGATACTGGAGTAGTTATAAGTTCTAATTTAACCGCAACCTTTAATGAAGACATAAAAGCGGCTGATATTAATAGTAATAATTTAATTCTCATAAAAGCCGCTGACGGTACAATAGTTGCTGGGACTCTAAGTTATGTAGCCGCTACAAAAGTTGCTACTTTTAATCCAAATTCTGACTTGGGAGCAAACACGCCTTACATCTGGCTTATTTCCAACGTGCGTGATATAGCCGGTAATAAGATGACTCCGGTTGCTGTCAACTTTACTACAGCTTAATTTAGGGTTTATTTATTAAAGGGAGAGGGGTTTCCTCCTACCTCTCTTCCTTTGCCCATTAATAGGAGGGAAAATAAAAAAATGATTTTTAATATTAAAAATGAAAATGGAGTAGGAGGAATTTTGATGTTAACAATAGGAACTGGAATTAAATTGTCTGCGATAATCGACAAAATGGAATTGAAAATAGATAACCCCGAAGGTACAAGAGCAGAAGTAGGGGCAGAATTTATAATAAAAGTGGTTTCAAAAGCCCATAAAGCTGAAGCTGAAATATATAGTTTGGTAGCGGAGGTGAAGGGTTGCTCAATTCAAGATGCTCCAAAAGTTGATTTAATGGAGTTTATAGGTGAATTGTCAGGTAATCCGGATGTCGCAAATTTTTTAAAATCTGCGGTAAAGTAAAAACACCGCGAATAGTTGAACTACTGTCAAAAACATATGATCTTAAAGTGATTATAGACCTGCCAATATCAGCATTGGCAGGTTTTTTGAATTATGCAATAGAGCAAGAAAGTGAAAAAATAACCTGGAATCTTTGGAAAACACTTTATCCGCAAATGAGTATGGGAATTATTAAGTTTATTAAATTTGAAGATTTTAAAAAGCAATTATTAAATCCTGTTTATAAATACAGCCAAAAAACTAAAGCAGAGATTGTAGATGAAATGATAGGTATAGTAGAAACTTGCCGAGGGAGGTGATACCGTGGAAATATTTAAGCTTTGGGGAAGTGTCTTTGTTGATAATGAGAAAGCTAATAAAGCCATAGATGAAACAGATAAAAAAGGAAAAGGTCTATCTAATAGTTTTGAAAAGATGGGTGGAGTTGTAAAAGGGGCAGGAGAAAAGATGTCTGCTTTTGTATCAGCTCCCATAATCGGTGGTGTTGTAGCACTAACACAAGGAACAAAAGAATTAAGAGGAGATTTAGCCACTCTCTCCACTAATGCAGGGATTGCTGGGCAGGATATGGGTATTTTAAACGATGCAATGGTAAAACTGTATGCTGTAACTGGTGAAACTGATTCCAATGTTGAGGGTTTATCTGAATTAATGGCTACAGGTTTTAGAGATGAACAATTAAGTACTTTGCTTGATTCCTTGTATGGTGCAAGTATTAAGTTTAAAGACACGATGAAGTTTGAGGGGATTTCTGATGGTTTACAAGAAACATTGGCAACAGGTGCGGCAATAGGACCGTTTGGCGAGTTGTTAGAACGCTCAGGAATTGCTTTAGATGGATTTAATGAAGGATTAACTGAAGCTATTAAAAACGGTAATGAGGAGCAATATGTACTTGATGTATTAGCAAAGACCGGATTATCGGATACATATAATGCTTATCGCCAAAACAATGAGGAAATGGTAAAAGCAGAAGAAGCTAACTTCCGTATGCAACAGTCGATGGCAAAATTAGGAGCAACTATTGAACCTATTTTAACGCCAATAATTAATGGTTTTACTAATCTTGTTACAAAATTTAATCAATTAGATCCTGCAAGTCAAAAGGTCATTTTAATAGTTGTTGGTATAGTGGCAGCATTAGGCCCATTGCTTTTAGTTTTAGGAAGTTTAATGACTGTTTTACCTATGCTTGGAGCGGCATTCGCAGTAATTACACTACCTATCGCTGGAGTAGTAGCTGGAATTGTGGCTTTGATAGCAATAGGTGTGGCACTGTATAAAAATTGGGATGAGATATCAGCCTTTGCAGGTGAGATGTGGGGCAATTTAGAAACAGGATGGAGTGAAGGAACTAAATCCCTTAAAACCGCATGGGCTAATATGGGTACTGATATTAAAAGTGCATGGCAGGGTTTATGGTCAGATGTAAAAACTGAGTATGATGGAGCGGAACTAAACCTACAAACAGTCTCAAACAGGATTGTAACATGGGTTACAACTAAGTTTACAACTTTTCAAACTGGATTCTTAGGTATTTGGAGTGCTATTACAGGCGGTATAAAGGGTTATGCAAATAATATCATTACATATGTTAATGGGATTATTGACGCTTTGAATACTATTCAAGTAGATATTCCAGAATGGGTTCCTGGTTTTGGTGGTGAAAGCTTTGGTATTGATATTTCTAATGTTCCCTATTTAGCTAAAGGTGGTATAGTAACTAGCCCAACATTAGCTATGATTGGTGAAGCTGGCCCGGAAGCGGTAATACCTTTAAACAAAAATGGAACAGGAACCACAATAGGTGATATTTATATCTATGGTTCTAATGCTGATGAAATATGGGAGAAATTTGAACGTAAATTAAACCGTTTGGGGGTGAAACTGTGAGTTACACTCTAACGGTTGCTGGAACTTCAAAGCGTGTTTGGAAAGATAGTTTAAAAATAGAGAAAGCACTGACATATGAAATTGATACTCTAAGTGCAAGAATAATAACAACCACTAAACCCAGTGAAGGTGAAGAAGTTATTGTAACCGATTCTACACTGGGTATTTTATTTGGTGGAATTATTGTTAAGGTAAAATTGGTCGATAAAATTATGCAGGTATGGGAAATTGACTGTGATGATTACACTGCATTAGTTGATCGTAAATTAGTGGTTGAAGAATATACTAATCAATCAGCCAGCACAATATTTTCTGATATCATCAGCAAGTATTGCACAGTAGATTTATTAGATAGTGTAACCACAGGGGCACCAACAGTTGAATATATGATGTTTAATTATTTGAGTCCAAGCAAATGCTTTAAAAAGTTATGTGATTATGTGGGATGGCAATGGTATATCGATGAAACCAAACATATTAAATTCTTCGATGCCGCTAGTTTGTTAACTCCTACACCACTGGATTTAACAACAACTACAGTTAATAAATGGAATGATTTTAATTACAGCGTTGATATGCTTAATCTTCGCAATAGAGTATTTGTTATTGGTGGGACTATGTTGTCTGATAACCAAACAATTGAATGGAAAGCAGATGGAGTGGCTACAACATGGACATTACCATGGAAACCGCATGATATTTCTCTACAAGTTGGTGGGATTGTTAAGACTGTAGGAATAGAGAATCTACACGATGAAACATTTTATGATTACATGCTCAACTTTCAAGAAAAATATATTCGTTGCTCTTCTATTACTACTGCTCCAACGTCTGGATTAACCATGAGTCTGACTGCTAAACAAGATATAGATGTAATTACTATAGCAGAAGATATTAATTCACAACTAACACTAAAAGCTGTACAGGGTGGAGATGGGGTATACGAACATAGTATAACTGATAATAGCATTACCACAATAGAAGCAGCAGAAGCATTAGGTCAAAAAGATATCAGAGATAATGGCAATCCAAAAGTTAAAGGATCAATTACTACACTAGAATCAGGTTGGGAACCAGGACAGATATTAAATGTGAATCTACCAGATCGGGGAGTAGTTAATACCCATATGGTACAATCAGTAATCTTATTATATAAAACCAGATGGTATTGGGAAATTGAGTTTGGTGGACGGTTATATGGTATACCTGATTTCTTACAGGCTCTAGTTTCTACTCAGCAAAATTCAGAATCAGTACAAACAAGCATACTGCAAAAATATATTTATGGTTCAGAGTCAATATTATTATCAGACGAATTAATTATGACTGCAAAAACTTTACCTTTTATTTGCGGTGATGCAGATGCAATATGCGGTCTAGTGGAGGTGTCTAATGGATAATATAAAAATCATAGGTGAATGGTATTTTGAACATGACGGCATCCGGGAGGGGCCGTTTTTTAATTTCATAACAACTGATGGATTGGCTCAAATAGCAGAATTACTAAAAGGTGCATCATCACCATATTTAGTGGTTGGTGACGATACAACTAGCGGTGAAACAATTACCGAGATATTTAGAAAAGCAGTATCAACAGTTACTAGAACAGGAAATATGGTTAGGTTTAGAACACAATTATTAACTTCCGAATGTAATGGAAATCACAACAAATGGTGTATTTATTTAAACGGAAGTGCAACTGCTGGTACTGGTACAATGTTTAATCTTTTATTGCAGTCATGGACTAAAACAGTAAATACCACTCTAACAGTTGAGTGCAAAATCATAGTGAGTTAAAAGGGGGATAAACTAATGACATTAAATGCCTTCAAAAATGGTGTAACTATCTTAAATGAAGATAATTTGAATGCACCGTGGGAAATGCAAAATAGCATATTAATTTATGAGGGAAGTGCAGTAGATACAAAAACAGGAATAGGTACTACTGAGAACAATACAAATGAATATTATCACGCTATTCGGATTACCGCCACTGGAGTAACAACCATAACTAGAATTGAATTAGAGATAGCCGCTGATGGCAATGGGGCAGATTTAGAAGTAGAAATTATGGATAATGATTTTAATCCGGATGGGTCTGATGATGGTATATGGTTAGATGGAGTTGTAGTACCTAAAGAATTTTTACCTGTAACTGCGGCAATATGGTACGTACCACTATATATTGAAGGATTAACATCTGGAAATAATTATTGGTTGATAATTAAGCGTTCTGGTGATAGTACTAATCATTTTCATTTGATTGGTGAATCTAGTCAAGATGCAAGTCACCCAGTATACAAACGTATTGGTACTACCGGAGCATGGACTGCATCAAATGCAATTCATTTTACTATATATAATGGAGAAAATGCTGATGATAATTTAATTCATTCTATTATAGGTGACAACTTATATAAAACTTATAAATGGGATGGTGATGATCTTGATGAGGTTTATCAATATGAACCTCCCAGTGACGGATCAGCAGGTGGGATAAGGAAAAAGAAAACCATTACCTATTCCGGAGATAATGTTATAAAAGGGGTGGTTACCTAATGTTTGACGAAATTTTGGCGATCATAAAGGCAAAAATAGGGAGTAGATCAGATACAGCCAGCGCAACGGGGAGCCTGCATGCAAAAGTGAAAAATATAGTAGACAACGAACTGCCAAAAACCCAACGGGCTAGAGGGGTAAATTTTACTACTTTTAATACAACAAATGAGACATTAACTACAGTATTAAGCGTATCTGGTCGTGGTGAACTTCTAATTTTGCGAAATAGGAATGGTGCCCCAACAACAGATTTAGCTGAATATGAAATAACAATTGATGGTACAGTTGTTTTTCATGCTCAGACTGGATTAGGAGGATTAGTTGCCTATGCTAGCAGTTATGGTTATTCACAGCTGTTGTCTGGTCACGCTTTAATAGGAACTGTTCCCGTAGCTACCAATACATTTTTACCCAATGCTTCCTATCCTGCAATGAATGGGGGTATTCCACCTATCCCTTTTAATACTTCTCTATTAATTAAAGCAAAAAGAGTTGGGACTAATAGTGTTTACTGTGAAGTAGTTTACAGTTTGGAGGAATAAACATGTACTACAAAACAGATAGTGAAATTACAATGGATTATAAAATGTTTGAAAAGATTAGCGTTGACGGAAGCACTACTTATGTAAAACTCAGGCAGTCAATTGAAATGCCGTTATATTGGCTCCAAATAACCGAAGTGGAGTTTATGGAGCATGAAGCAAAAATGCTTACTGTGATGCCGCCAGAGTAGGGCGGTATATTTAGGGCGGGAGAGGGGAGATGGGATTTGACTGTATGTGATTTCCACGAAGATATGAAAGAAACAGTCCATGATCACGAAAAGAGGATTGAATTTCTAGAAAAAAAGGATGCTGGAAATGACGTTAGAATAGAAAATCTTTGTAAACAACTTGAAAATCTAACAGGTTGGGTAAAAGCCCTTGTTATATCCCTTGTCACATCTTTATTAACATGTGGTGGGGGTTTTATTATTTGGTATATACAGAGTTTACCGAGATAAATAGAGGTGATATAAAAAATGTCAAAAGTAGTTTTAATTCCAGGACATGGGGGTTTTGACTCGGGGAGTTGTAACCAAACAAATGGAGTTCGTGAATGTGACGGTAATCTAGCGGTAGCACTTAAAGTAAAAGAATTATTAGAATATAACAATTTTGAAGTTGCTATATCTCGTACTACTGATATTGCTTGTGGTAGAGCTACTACAATTAATCAAGATATAAATAATCAAATATATTTTGGTAATAATTCAGGAGCGGATATTGCGGTTGCTATTCATTTCAATGGATCTATAAATGAAACAGCGCATGGAGTTGAAACCTTATATTCTCAATATAATAGACTTACAGATAAAAATATTAAATTGGCTACTTTATTGCTTGAAGAATTAGTGTCTGCAACTGGATTAACTAATAGAGGTTTGAAAGATAGTGGTAAAAGCGTAGGGGTAGTTAGAGCAATTAATATTCCTGTAAGTTTAACAGAATGTGCGTTTGTGACTAATCCTAATGAGGTTATTTGGTGTTCTGACTCAGACCATCAATTAATTCTTGCTAAAGCACATGCAAAAGCAATATGTAGATACTATGGTATTGAATATAAAGAAAATGGGGGTATAGATTATATGAAAGTTGGAATGGAAGTTTCTGATATGAAAGTGACTATGAATGGAAACACCGTAATTAAATCAGTTATTCTTACTGTTGATGGTAAGGATACTACATATATCCCTGCTGTAGCTTTAAGAAATGATGGTTATATAGTTACTTGGGATGGAGTAAATAATCAGGTTAATATAACAAAATAGTGGAGGTTTTTAACTATGAATAATCGTTGGGAAAATTATGCCTTATGGGTTAGTATTATCGCATTTATGCCAATATTAGCGCAGGGGTTAGGGACTTATAATATACATTTGATTTTACCGGGGAACTATGGCGATTTGGCTAATGCGGTTTTAGGTATTTTGGTTCTGCTTGGCATTATTAATAACCCAACTGAAAGTAAAGGATATTTGGATACGAAGAAATAAATAAAAATATTACTCAAAATTGAATATTAAATATTTTAAGACGTTAGTCGTGTACACTAACGTCTTTTTTATTTTTCGTAGGAAAATTTGTGGAGGTTATTTATTGATTAAAAGTGGAATATATAGAATAGTGAATCTAGTTAATGGTAAAGTTTATATTGGTTCAGCAATTAATTTGGATAATAGAAAAGCAACGCATTTTAGTGGATTAAGAAATAATAAACATAAAAATAGATATCTACAACGTTCATTCAATATACATGGCGAAGAAAACTTTAAATTTGAAGTATTGGAATATGTAAACATACCTGAAATGTTATTAGTACGTGAGCAATGGTATTTAAATTTATGGTTTGATAATTGTAATAGATGTTATAATATTAACCCTATTGCTGGTTCGTCTTTAGGTATAAAACGTTCTGAAGAATCAAAAAGAAAAATGAGTGAAGTTAAAAAAAATAAATATACTGGTGAAAATAATCCTTTTTATAATAAAAAACATTCCGAAAAAACAAAAAGAAAAATGAGTGAAACAAAAAAAGGTAAATATAAAGGTAAAAATAGTTATTTGTATGGTAAACAGCAAACAGAAGAACATAAATTAAAATTAGCAATAGCACATGGCTCTAAACCATTCTTAGTTCACAACAAGGAAGGTAATTTTATTGGGGAATGGATTAATCAAAGTGAATGCGCAGAAGAGTTAAATTTAATTCAGAGCCATATATCAAGTTGTCTTCAAAATAAACGTAATAGTCATAAAGGTTATATATTTAAATATGCTAGTTAAATAAAGGATTTACCAACGATAAATAAAGATTAAATATAGGGGTGCTACTGAAAGGTGGTATCCCTTTTTTATTTTAATTTTAAATAGAATGGAGTTATATATATGAAGGAATTAGTTAAATATTCAAATTGGGACGAAGCACCGGACATTTTATATGTTCCAGAATGTGCATCACTATTAAAAATAGGTATTAATCAAATGTATAAAATTGCTAGAACTAATAATTTTCCTGTTTTACACTTCGGCAAACAATTAAGAGTACCAAAAGAAGCCTTAAAACGGTGGGTACAAGATCAAACTATGCCTAATTAGAAATACAATAGTATATAATAAACTAGTGGGTATAAAATCCAATATTATGAAGAATGGAGGTTATCTATGGGACAAGTAGCGGAGCAGAAGAAAGAAGAAACAAAACGAACGCGAAGGGGGAATGGAGAAGGATCAATTACTAAAAGGAAATCTGATGGTCTATGGCAATCGAGTATCACTATTGGAATTAACCCGAAAACTGGTGATCCTCAAAGGAAATTCTTCTATGGTAAAGAAAGGAAGGATGTTGCAAAGAAATTAAATATAGCTTTAGTGGATTTAGCTAACAATAATTTGAGCGATTCAAAGAATTTAACAACAGGGAATTGGTTAGAGATATGGTTAGAGACATATGGAAAGATAAATTTAAAACCACGAACCTATGAAAGTTATGAATCGTTTATTAGACTCCATATAAAACCAGATTTAGGAAAAATCAAATTAAAAGACCTAAAAAGTAGAGATGTTCAAAAATTATATAATAACAAGTTTAAAAATGGTAGAACAGACAAAAAAGGTGGTTTAGGGGTAAGGTCAGTTGAGCGAATCCATACAGTATTGAATTTAGCATTAAATCAAGCTGTAGCCGAAAAGTATATACCCACAAATCCAACTAAAGGTGCTAAATTACCAAAGAAAGACAATAATAAAGAAGCAAGATTTTTCACACTAGAAGAACAAGAAAAATTTATAGCATATTTAAATGAAGCAAGTCGTTATGATTTCGCTATGTTACTAGATTTAGGAACTGGATTACGAAGAGGTGAGTTATTAGCATTAAAATGGATTGATGTTAATTGGGAACAAAAAACGTTAAAAATTAGAAGGTCTTTAGGTAGAACCAAAGATAAAGATGATCTAACAAAATCAACATTAACTCTGGATAGTCCGAAAACTAAAAAAAGTAATCGGTTAGTACCAATACCCGAACCATTATTTGTGAAACTTCAAGAGTATAAAAATACCCAAGATAAAACAAAAAAGATAGCAGGTAAATTATGGAAAGAAAATGGGTTAATTTTTTGTACTGATTTAGGTAAACCGTTAGAACCAAGAAATTTTAACAGAAGATTTGATTCACTTACTGAAAAAGCCAAAATAGTAGATGTTAGTCCCCATTGTATGAGACACACATATGCTACTAGATTACTAGAATCTAATGTGCATATAAAAGTAGTACAGGAATTGTTAGGCCATAGTAGCATTACAATGACATTAGATTTATATAGTCATGTTATTGACAATGTTAAACAAGAAGCTATTGCACAGTTAAATCAATTTCTAATAATCAAAGAAAAATCTCCCTCTCAAGAGACTCAAGAAGAAGATAAAGAAAAAGAATAGAGTTATATAATTTTTATTTACTCCCGTTAGATATCTGATCCATATCTAGCGGGAAATTTTATTTTAAATAGTGTAGTTTGAATAAATGATGTAAAAACTAATGTAGTAGTTAATTTGAAACCTTTGTATCTCTGGTGGAGACGAGGGGATTCGAACCCCTGACCCCCTCGTTGCGAATTAAAGGACTGCTATCACGACTAGTTTTAACTAGCGATAAAATACCTATATATAGCCATTTATTCAATTACAATTGAATAGTATATCACGACTAGCCACAACTAAAAATAGTCCTGGTGATGTAGTAAATAATGTAGTAAACCATAACTATTTTATATAAAATGTATAATAATAAGCAATAAAAAAGTAGATAGTAAAATTATCACTATCTACTTTTTTTATTTGATTCTTTTTCTTTGTTTTTTCTTCTATGTAGAATACCTACTTAGATCGGGTTTTTCATGAGGGGACCACAAGATTAAATATTTAGTCCTTTTTATCAAATCAAAATACCTTTAAATAAACCTCTTTTTACCCTCTAAAACCTTCTAAATTATTCACCCATACAATTAGTCAACAAATTAACAAACGTTCAACCTTGAAGCAAATTACACTATAAACTCTTTAGTTTTTAGGGTTGAAACTCAGCACTTCACCCAGCCTTATTCTGCGGATTTACTTTGCATTTCAATATTGTGTTTTTTTAATAAATCTTTAATAGCCTCATCAATTAATTTACTTTGAGGAATTCTGGTTTTTTCCGATAAAACCTTCATTGCATCTTTCAATTCTTTATCAATACTTGTAGCGTATTGAACACGATTTTTTAAATCTGCCAATTAAAACACCTCTTTAATATTTATATTATTATTATAATAGTATATACATGAAACATCAATAAAATACATGAAAAATAATGAAATATATATTGACATGAAACTTCATGAAGCTTATAATATGTACATGAAATGATTTATAAAGAAATTGGAGGGTTTTAATTATGCAGAAAGAACATTGGGGTTACGTAATTAAAGACAGTTTTGGTGGGTATAACGGTCATTTAAGGTTAGTCAGAAATGAGGAGAAGACTAGAATAACTTGGGGTTATGTAGCATTCAAAAATGTTTTTCAGGGGTATGGAAATAAGGTATTAGCACTTGCTGAAATTGAAAAATTAAAGGAACTTAACCAAATAGCCCAAATCCCTAACTTAACTTGGGAATTAGTTTATACTGATGTATTTTCAATACCTCAGATTGGTGATAATTTATATTCACGGTTAGAAGAAGTTGAATATGATATCCCATTTGGTCGCATAAGTGAAACCAGAAAGGCCGCAAAGGAAATTTGGAAAAAATATAAGACTATATTTGCTGATATTGAAAAAGAGTGGAGGGCAAAAAAAGCGGTATAAAGATAATCACTAACCCACCTGAATGAGTCTTTGAAAATTAAGACGAAACCTTTCATCAGAATTGGTGGAAGGTCGTGGGACACCCGCCTTGCCACTAAGGGAGAAGATGGCACCCTTTTTAATATATATTCAATTATTGTTCTTTGAAAAGAGTATAATTAGTAAGAATAGGAGGAAATACCAATGGCAAAGATTTTTAATTTATTCAAACGTAAAGAAAAGGTAGTTGACGATATCGAAGTAGCAACACACTGGGTTTGTGATTTAGTGACAGAACCACTTAAAAACAATTTGACTAAAGGAAAAGCATACGAGCTGCATGAAGGTGAAGAATACAAAGAAGAATATTATTTCTACGATGATTTAGGTAAAAGACAATCATGGTACGATCTTATTCCAGGCCATTATATTAAGAAGTAGTAACTGTAAATATTTGTCTTGACAGACACGGCAAATAGATATACAATAAATATTGGGCGCACAAGCCTTTCGTTTTGTTGTGCCCAAATCGTATATCTGAAGGGGTGATATTTATTCGATTTTTAGCTTTATCATACTGACAACATGAATTAACAGTATTAGTTTATATCAGCCGAAAGGCAATGTCAATAAAATATAGAAATAAGAATAAAAGTGACAGTTTAGAAAATGCTTAAAATCCCAATATATAACGATTTACAAAACGCCAAATTATCCACAAACATCCTCAAATCATAGTGATATAGGTACTTTGATGGTGTTTTATAGATAATGGTGTAAAGGGAATAGGGTCCGATAAAAAATATTATTGTTAATTATGAGTACGATAGTAGTGTGGCAAATAATAGTGGTAAATAATCGTGGCACGCTGGTAAAGTGATAAGTATATTATATGGGGTATTTTCAACATAAAAATAGAAATGTCCACTTTTAGAAAACGCTTAAAAGCCCAATATATAAGGATTGAAAAATGTGAAATTGTCTATAAAATCCTTCGTATCATAGTGGTATCGGTGCTTTGAGTATGTTTTTTAGATAATGGTCTTTAAGGGAAGAGTAATATAAATTAATAAAACCAAAAAGTAATCATCAAAAATATTGTTCTAATTGTTGGAAGGAAATACATAAAGAACAAGATAAAGAATATCAAAAAATAAAATATAATTCTCGACTTTTAGAAAATCGTTAGAAGTACCTAAAATATAGGGGTATAGCGTTTGTTTGTCATTTTGTATAGTAATGAAATAGAATATGATAAAAGTAGGAAAATGGAAAATTGCTAGAAGTACCAATATATAAAGGTTGTAGCGTTTTTATATCTATTTACTATATATGAAGATTATATGGCTGGTAAAGTGATAAGTATATTATATGGGGTATTTTCAACATAGAAACTTAAATTGGCAAGTTATCAATTTCACTTGCCTATATTTCGGTACATTGAAGGGTAAAATAAAACCTTGTATATGATAGTAAACAATAAAATATTTGATTTGATAAGAAGAACAATTCTTCTTATTTATTTTTTAATGAAAAATTTTTTTAGAATGGAGGTAAGAATATGCCTGTAATAAATAATCTTACAGAACGAGAACAATATCAAATCTGGAGAAAACGAAACAGAATAAGGTTGGTAGACATTGCAAAGTATTGCGGATGTTGTGTAAGCACCATTAGTCAGTGGGAGAATGGGCAAATCAATATATCTATTGAGCTGTTAGCAGGTTATAACAAATTTATTGAACAGTTTCCGGAGCGTTAATTAAAGAGATTAAACAACAAAAAATATCAGTTGTTTAAAAATCCCTATACATAGGAGTGTATTAGCAACTGTAAAGAATCTTTACACCAAGTAGGAGTGTAAAAGTGACTTAATGTAAAGATTCTTTACACTAAGTACAAGTGTGAAAACGACTTAGTGTAAAGAATTGCCACTTTATATAAGTGTAATAATACTAAACTAATATATTAATAAGATAAAAATAATAATTAACAAAATAATAATAAGTATTTTATTTTAGGGTAAACCCTAAAAGTTCATTTATTCATTTTATTCATTGTAATTAGAATTGGAGGGCTTCAATGGCAGATACTAATCAAAACAATAACTATATTAGAATTCCAAATATAATTGTCCAGAATATTAAAGATAATAGTAATGGCAATATAGACAATAGTTATATTCAGCTTTTTAAAAAAAGAACCTTAGTATATTTTTATAACTTGCTAGAGTTAGAGAATCGCAAAGGATATATAATCTTTTCAATTAATATGATTATTCATATGATGAATATTAGTGATAAAGCGCAAGCAAGGGAACGCAATTATTTAAGAGATTTTCTTGTCAGTATACATAAGAATAATCTAATCACTTTATCTAATGATATTGATTTGGTTAATTTAAAATCAGATAAATTTATAAAAATAAATCTTAACTTGTATAAATACAATGAGAAGGGTCAAGTACAAAAATATTTTGAGCTTTATGAATCAGAGTATAACAAGATTATGAATGATTATTCTGGTAAATTGGATAAATTCAATTTGCTTAATCTTTTTTGTAATATTAAGAGCCGTATTTATAGAAATCGTGATGATGTTAGTTGTAGTGAAAAACTACCTGAAGTATGTTACCCATCTTACCAAACTATTTGTGATGATATTTTTATCGAGAGTGATAAGACGCTAAGAAAATATATTGATTGTTTAGTTGATTTGGATCTTATTAGATTCGATTGTGCTGGTGATATGACATTTGATAAAGATGGGCAACAACCAGTTAGAAGAAAAGCTAACTTTACTTATGCTTTATTTGCTCCTGGTTGGGAAACTGAGTTAGAAAATGCTATAGCTATGTTTAAAAGTCAAAAACGTAAAGTAGGCTGGAGTTTTCTTTCTAAACCAAAAGAAATCGATGCTAATGTTAAAAGGTCAATAACTCAAAAAATAAATAAGTTTCAAAAACTTAAAGATCAAGGTAAATTAACGCAAGGTCAAAATAAAGAGTTACAAAAATTAGAGCGTCAAAAACTTACTTGGAAAAATAATGATGATGTTGATATTCGCCAGCTGGAAGAAGATAAGTTATTAAAGGATAATCCAGGTAAACCTTTGTCTGAAGTATATGAAGAGTTGGGGTATGGTGCTAAAGCTGAACGAGCATGGGAAGATGAATCAGATGCTTATGATACTAAAACATTAATTGAATATCTTGATGAGATTGATTTATATTCAGATGATATTAAAAAAATAAATAATCATGAAATGACGGTTAAAGAATTTTTTGATAATATTTATATTTTTGCGGATTATAGTGAATTTGAAGAATATAGAAGTCTACCGTATTAAGAATGGAGGAAATATGAATAAACAAGTAAAAATGTACTGTGTAAAATTAAATTTGGTTAGAACCCAAAAAGAAAAATCTTTGGGTAATATGAGATACGACATAAACCAAAGAAAATATAAATTTAGAACTGGATTATCTAAATATGTAAAAAATAAATTAGATGCTAAAAACTGGACTGAAGAATGTAGCAAATTATTCAAAGAGATAATAACTAATAGTAGAAGGTATTCACAAATTGAAAAAGAGCTAAAAATCATTAAGAAAAAAATATCTAAATTGTATATAACTAATAAGGATTTAGATAGAAGTGTTAATAGTAAAAATATAAAAACGAAAGATATAATTGCTATCGGTTCTAACAATTTAGTAAGAACATTAGGACTTGATTTAGGTACTTTTACAGATAAGATAATAACTGTTAAAGTTGGCGATATGGACGATTTAATTGTTAGAAAAATTGTCAGAGATGGATTAGATATCGATGACAAACATTATAAATTCTTTACTGCTGGAGCAGGGCAGACCAGGACAAAAAAATATATGATGATTTTAGATAATAAAGAATTAAATGCTGTAATATTAAGCCTTATGTGCGGTTTAACTATAGAAGATATAAATAATGCTGGTGGCATGAACATCAATAAATTTTTAAGTTATCTTAGTTTAAACAACAGTGTTTCTACTGTATGGGAAGGGTTCGATATTAATAAATGCATAATAGTTGATGACTTCGGGACGATGGTTTCTGCTACAGTAGATTATATTGATAGAAAAATAAATACAGTTAATTATATAGATAAAGCTGGTAGGAAAAGAACTAAAGATGTAGCAGAATGGACAATAAGTAAAAATAAAAAAATGGATATCCCAATACCTCATTTTGATGGATTAGGATTAATACTTGATAAAAATTACAAGAAAAATATGCAGATCAGGCTCCCATGGATTAAAGGACTACTTACATATTTTGATGTGATCGCTTATTGTGAAGAAAAAGGTTATAACACAAAAGTAAAAGATATTTATGGTAGGGAATGGGATTTAATAGAAGATAATAATATACAAGTAATCTTCTCTAAATCACAATTTAAACTATATAATTTCTATAAAGATTGGGAAGATTATTGTAAAAAATTTACTAAATATAATTGTACTGCAAATATTTGTTCCCAGGACAGTAATAAAAGTACAGATTATCTGGATATGGATATTAATTACCAGATGTTGCAACAATTAATACATATGAAAGATAGCCAGATTAAAACCTTAACTAAAGACTTTAAGGATTTAATTAATAAGGTACACAATAATAGAGGTGCTATGTTAGATTTCTTAGGAGCAACAAAGAAGAATAAATATAGAGATTATTTTCAGGAAGCATTAAGACTTTACCCGGAGATGCTAACTTCTGCTTATGTTAAAAAACAAATAAGTGAAAAAATTACAGCAGAAAAGAAAAAGGCTTGTAGTGGAAAAATAAATATTAAAGATAGTAAAAGAGTATTTATACTTAGTGATCCTACAGCTTTTTGTGATTGGTTGTTTGGTGGTATCGAAAAACCAGAAGGTTATTTAAAGGATGGAGAGGTATATTGTAATCTATATGAAACAAAATCTAAATTAGATATATTAAGAAGTCCATCATTATCATTTGAACATGTTATTAGAACCAATATAAGAGCAACTAAAGGTACTTATAATTGGTATCAGACTAATGGAATATATACTAGTACTCATGATGTAGTTAGCAAGATTTTAGCTTTCGATGTTGACGGAGATGAAGCCTTAGTTGTTTCTACAGATTGGATAATTAAGTTAACAGAAGACATGATTAAAAAATATAATATTAAACCAATATATTTTGAGATGGGTAAAACTGGGGCTAAGGAAATAAATAATAATAACATAGCTGAAAATTTGCTGTTTGTATATCATAAATCTAATATCGGTAAAGTAAGTAATAAACTAACAAATTTATGGAATAGTGAAAATTCAATGGAGAAATATCCTTTAATACAAAAGCTTTGTGCTTACAATAATGATGTAATTGATTCAGCAAAAACACTATCTCTTCCTAAATTACCTGATGATATTAAAGAGGTTTTAAGAAAAGAAAAGTATCCTCATTTCTTTATATATGCTAAGAAGAAAAAAGAATTTCAGTGTAAGAAAATGACTAATAGCGTAATGGATAGAATATGTAGAGATATAGAGAGTATAGAAAAAAAAGAGTTTGATTATAAAAAAGGGTTTGGTACTTTTAGAATGAAAACTTTAATGTTTAATCAGGATAATTTTGAGGTTAATAAAGAAGTAATAACTAAATATCTAGCTTTAGAAAAAGCTACATTAAATAAAATTGATGAATATGCCAGGGAATTTAACAATGAAGATGAAGAAGATATGAAGAAAACAAACTTTAAAGAAATGTATTACAGTGAGGCCAGACAAGAATTTTTAGATTTTACTAAGAATATTAATGTTAATTATGTTGATTGTATTGATATGATAATAAAATATATTTATAAAACTAATGATTTGAAGATGGCTTTTATGTGGAATGTGTTTGGAGCAGTAATAATCAATAACATAAATAGAAACATTAAAAAATCTTTGGATAATGGTTATATGCTATGTGTAGAGTGCGGTAAAAGGGTTAAGAAAGAATCAAATAATCAGGTTAGATGTGCGGTTTGTGCTAAAAAACAGAGTCATAAAGCTAAAGGGGATTCTAAAAAATCCCTACAAGTGGCTTAAATAAATAGGTTATAGGGGTTTTTATTAAAAAAATAATTTATTTAAAATCCCTATAAATGGCTTAATTACTGGGTTTGTTGGCATTTCTACAATTCTTAGAATGAGAAGAGGGAGACCTCGTAACAAATCAGCAAGACACGAGAACTTGCATTAGGGTAGGATGATTGATATATTGTTCTACTCTAAATATATTGGAGTTATATTATTTTTTTCTTTTTTTAAAAAAGGCATAAATATAACCAATTTTATTGTAATTGATAATTAGTGTAAAGTCAAATATATTTTTACTTAAATATATGGTGTTTCGCAGCCTATAAATGCGAGACGTTGAGTCTGGAGGATAGTGGATGTGCTATCCTCTATTTTTTTGGAGGAATAATTATAAAAATATTGGCTTTAGATCAAGCAACGAAAATTAGTGGCTACTCCTTATTTGAAGATAATAAATTAATTACATATGGTGTGCTGCTTGCAGATGAAAAAGAAAAGAATCCTATTGAACGCATGAAACAAATGAATGATGAAATTATATCTCTTATTGATAAATATCAACCTGATTTTATTGTTTTTGAAAACGTTCAATTCCAAAGAAACTATGGCACATTTCAACAACTATCTCAATTACAAGGGATTGTAATGGCATATTTGTTTAAATTAGATGTAGGTTTTCAGATTATAGAACCTAGTGCTTGGAAAAGTTTTTGTGGTATTAAAGGTAAAAAACGTGATGAGCAAAAAAAAAATACTCAAGCGTTTGTAAAAATGATGTATAAAGTTAGTGTGAGTGAAGATGAAGCGGATGCAATAGGTATTGGTTTTTGGGCGATTAACAATATTACTCCATCTAAATCATAAACCATATAATTCATGTTGTATAATTCATGTTGTCAATATGAATATAGAGGGAAAATATTAATTTACTGACAGGGAGGAAATCTGGTGTGAGATAACCAGATACAGAGAGATATTTGAGAGGTGAGAGGCTCTTAGATATGAATAGGAGGAAATTATTAGTGGTAAAGAATAATAATGAATTAGAAGAGAAAGTATGTAAGTTCTATATGCAAAATATAAGTAATCTAAAGATATATTTTGGTCTGATGGATATAGGACTCAGTGTCGAGCAGATAACAAGGATCATGGACGAAGTATTAAATGTGGAATGGAGGTATGACGGTAATGAATGTTAATAAAACTGATTTCTTACTAGCGGTTAATGGATTGATATTAGGTGGGATTATTGTTCTTTTATTTAAATAAGTAATTGTAATTAATTAAATACATAAGTTGAGCAAGCTGATCTGGTAGAGGTGCCAGGTCTTTTTTGTTGCAGTTTTTTAATTATTTGAAAGGTGAAAAAGGTGAAATTATATGATGAAAATTAGTGGAGTATATAAAATTGAAAATTTAATCAATGGTCGAGTGAGAATAGGCGAAACCAGTGATATTATTAAGCGATTATCGAATTATAAAGCAACACTCAGAAAAGGTAATTATAACGGCAAAGAAATGCAGGATGATTTTAATGCCTATGGCGAAGATATGTTTAGTTTTGAGTTGCTGGAAATATGTCCAATACAGAAATTAAAAAAATGTGAAGAATATTATCTTAAGAAGTATAGAGATAGATGTGTTTATAACAAAAATAAAGTTAGAACATATGAAAAAATAGATCGACAAGGTGAAGAAGCTGAAGAATACCGGCAACTTAGATCAGAGGTTACAAAAGGCTCTAAGAACGGTAATGCCCAAATTGATGAGATGATTGCTGCACATATTAAATTTGCTTGTAAATATAGTGATTTAAAACAATATGAGATTGCGGAGATATATGGTGTTTCAGTAAACATGGTTGCTAAAATATCGGCTGGTTTAAGATGGGTAGATGTTCAGCCAGTTGAACCTAAGTAACATTTAAATACATAATATAAATTTTGAAAATATCAAGGGGTGTCCTGGGTGGTCACCTCTTTTTATTATTTTATTGGAGGAAAAACAATGAGAACAAAATCGGTAAAAAAAGCGGCATTCATTTTTATGAAAACTGCGATAGAGCCGGATGTTGTAGTAGATAATAGAATTAGAAATGAGAATATATTTTCTTTTGATAGTAATGCTGCTGTATCAGAATTTGAAGCTGAATATAGGGCACTTACTGCTAATCAAAAACAGTTGGTTGATGATAAGGATTTATGGAAGCTGGAAAAATTTATAGGAATTTTAAAGAAAAAATGTGTTGCGTGGAAGAAGAATTTACCGATCACCGATATGCGGACATAAATGGTCGGTATTGAAGAAAGAAACTCTCTGCTAAAAGCGGTTACTCATCCAGTTAAAATGAGAGAAAATTGTGTTGGTTTCCTTGTCCAATTAAAACAAGAACTTTAAAAAGTGTAATTTCTTAATGCATGGTATGTCTCAGCCATCAAAAATAAATGAGAGTTTTATATGCGTGGTGTTCCACTACCATTAAATGTGGCCTATATCTACAATTAGTGAGTATTATTATTTAAATACTCACTAATATTTAACATCAGGTGAGTTTCTACCGATAAGTGAAACACTGTAAAATCGTTAATGCTCGGTTTGCCCTTTCCGTAATTAGTGGTTTTAATGCAGAAGTTATTAATAATAACCAATAGTTGCAAAGTTAAATAAATCTAGTTACAATAAACAAGAGGTTGGTGCTGGATACACCTTCCTCTTTAGATAATGTGGTATATGCGAATATACTTCGTTTTCTGGTATGGTGAAAATTCATATGTTTGGATAAGTCCTGCGTTATGTAGGACTTATTTCTTTATTTAGTTAATGTGATTATCATGGTTATTAAAATCAATAACTGAATGATATCTGATGATTTCACAGCCATCCCTCCTTCGTTACTATAAAATCCAGAGCAACGAAGCAAGTTCTCCCACAGAATCCTTATTAATATTATGGGAAATATTGGTGATGTTTGTCAAATAATTTATAAGTAATGACTAAGGAAATGGTAGATAAGTATGGTAGGTAAATTTTAAGCACTTTGCTACTCGCAAGGTGTTTTTTTTAACGTCTTTTTTGCCGAAGGGAGGTATTACAATGAAAACATATAAAGAGTTCTTTGAAGAAATCAGAGAAAATGAGGAATATAGTGGAAGAGAAAAAATATTAATATTAATGTATTTAACCCAGTATCAGACGATTCAATATTATGAAGAAATGAAAAAGATAATGGGTGAATGAAAGATCCAATTATATATGGTATAATATGGTAAGCTACTTAACAACTACATGGAATATACTAAACATAAATGAGTGAAGGGAGAATAACATATGGGGAAAACAAATGACTTATGGCAACCATGTCCTAGATGTGGATCTAAAAAGGTTACAAGTATGGGCAGAGGATTTTTCTTTCTATTGGGATTAATCTTAACAAGTATATCGATTTGGTTATTAATAATACCGCCTGTTGGCATTGTGGGGATTATTGCAGGTGTTGTATTTATGGCTATCTCTCCATTCATGAAGGGGATATTACAATGTAAAGATTGTAAAAAGTCGTGGAAGTATAAAGAAGGAATAGAATCAGAACTAAATAGTATTAATTAAGATCCTTCGGGATCTTTTTTATTTGAATTACACTTGTCATACAAAGTAATTAGTGTTAGTATAATTGCAATGAATTACTTTTGAATGACAAGGGGGTAATGTGATGGAGATTGGTGAGAAGATTGGGTATATTAATGAGGAGCTTAATCAGGGTAGATCACTAAAAGCAATTGCTGGAGAATTAGGTATAGGGTACTCTACTATTAAAGAGAAACTAAGTAAAGCAGGATTTAAGAGAGTGGACGGAATATATGTAATACAAAGTAATTCAGAAGAGGTTGAGGATGAATCAATAGAAGTTAAACAGTTATTGGAGCAAAACTATTTTGCGAAAACATTTAATAATCCTGAGTTAAATGAATTACTTAAAAATGTATTTAGTAGATTAGATATAATTGAAGAAAGATTATTACAGCGTAATGCAACGAATGACAGCATAGTGATAGATTTACCAGATGATAGTGAGAAACAAATGTCTGGGAGGGTTAATGCAACTATCTATAGTGAATTTCAGGAGTTTTGCAAAGATCATAAATATCTTGCTAAAGATTTACTGAGTATGGCTTTAAAAGAGTACATGAGGAATCATAGAGAGTAAGTAATACAAAGAAATTAATGTAATTCAATTAAGAGCGTCTGATTAGATGCTCTTTTTTTATGGGGATTTTTAAGGGGTAGATATGAAATGGAAATATGGAAATATAATGAGGTGGTTTAAATAGCACAAAGTTGGGCTAAACCATTTTATAATAGTAAAGCATGGAAGCAATGTCGTGCAGGATATATTAAGTCAGTGCAGGGACTGTGTGAGATTTGTTTGAAGAAGGGTAGGATAAAACCGGGAAAGATTTGTCATCATACTATATGGTTAACACCGGAGAATATAACTGATCCAGAGATAAGTTTGAATTGGGAACATCTTAGATATGACTGTCAAGACTGTCATAATGGTGAAGGTAAAGAAGGAGTAGTGGCAGAAGGTTTAAGATTTAATATGTATGGAGAATTAGAGAGAATAGATTAATTACATAAATAAATAAACTAATTAACCTTGATGTTAAATATGTCAGGGTTTTTATTTTTCTGTTGAGAGAGAGGATACTATACCCCCCTATAAAATAACCTGGGGTAAAATGGCTGAAGACCGGAGAGTAGCCCTTATTTTAACACGCGAGTTACTCCTATAAGGGGTGTAGTATAAGGCAGGTGAGAGATGATGGAAAGTAACAGTAATTATTCGCAGGAAGAAAAACAAAAACTGGTAAAAAAAGAGATGCTCAGACTTAAACGGATATTCAAAGATATGGAAAAAGATAAATGGGATACTGCTCTTTCACTGATCAAGAACGCTGCGTTCATGACTGTCACTTTGGAAGACTTGCAGGAAACCATCAACCGTGAAGGTGCGGTGTCTGAATACCAAAATGGTGAGAATCAATGGGGAACAAAAAAATCCCCCGAGGTTGAAATATATAACACGATGATTAAAAATCACATGACAATAATTAAGCAACTGTCTGACCTTCTACCGAAGATTCCGCTTAAGACAAATGATAAAGATGATGGGTTTGACGCTTTTGTCGGTGATCGAAGTGATTAAATATCCTTTGGATTATAACCCAATCTTAGAGTATTGGGAACAGATAGAATCCGGTCAGGTAATTGTCGGAGATAAAATTTATAGAACTTATAAAAAAATTGTTTATGACCTCACTGATAAAAACAGTGAGTTTTTTTATTCCCATTCTAGAGCAAATCATGTCATTGAATTTATTGAAAATTTTTGCAGACATTCAAAAGGAAAAATGGGTGGAAAGCCTGTAATTCTTGAATTATGGGAAAAAGCTTTACTCGCTACTATATTTGGATTTATAGATATTGAAGGTAATAGAAAATATCGTGAAGCTATTTTGATAGTTGGGAAGAAGAATGGTAAAAGTTTAATCGCTTCATGTGTTGGTTTGTATATGCAAGTTGGTGACAATGAACCAGGATCAGAAGTATATGCAGTAGCATCAATGAAAGATCAAGCTAAAATAGTTTGGTCTGAAGCTAAACGAATGGTTAATAAATCTCCTGCATTAAAGAAACGAATAAGAACATTAGTAGGAGAAATGATAAGCGATTTTAATGATGGTATATTCCGTCCGCTGGCAAGTAATGTTGATACCCTTGACGGAAAAAATGTTCACTGCGGAATCTTCGATGAAATCCACCAATGGAAAAATGGTAAAGCACTTTATGATATCGTTGCTGATGGTGTGACCGCTAGAGAGCAACCATTAATATTAATTACTTCAACTGCTGGAACAATTCGTGAAGATATATATGATCAAAAATATGGAGAAGCTGAACGTGTAATAAATGGATATTTCGATCCACAAGGATATAAAGACGAACACCTTATAGCTTTCTGTTATGAGTTGGACAATCGAAAAGAATGGACAGATCCAATATGTTGGAGAAAAGCCAATCCGGGACTTGGCACAATTAAAAATCTTGCAACCTTAACAGATAAAATTGAGAAAGCAAAAGCAAATCCACTGCTGGTGAAAAATCTAGTCTGTAAAGAATTTAATATTCGTGAGACTTCCAGTGAAGCATGGCTTCCTTTTGAAGTAATTAACAATACTGCTACATTCAATTTAGCGGAGTTAAAACCCAAATATGGAATTGGAGGGACGGATTTATCAAGTACTACGGATTTAACGGCAGCTAAAGTTATTTTTATGGTTCCGGATGATCCACATATCTATGTGTTACAAATGTATTGGTTGGCAGAAGATTTGCTTGAACAGCGAATTAAAGAAGATAAAATCTCATATGACTATTGGCGCGATCAAGGATTATTAAGAACATGTCCAGGTAATAGTGTACATGCTAAATATGTAACAGAATGGTATGTGGAAGTTATGAATGATTATGGTATCTACTTACCTTGGATTGGTTATGATTCATGGTCGGCTAAATATTGGGTTGAAGAAATGGCTAATTATTTTGGTAAAGAAGCTATGATTCCTGTACATCAGGGAAAGAAAACTCTATCTGGCCCGATGAAGAATTTAGGAGCTGATCTAGGGAGTAAATTAATTGTCTATAATAACAACCCGATTGATAAATGGTGTTTGACTAATACAGCAATAGAAACTGATAAGAATGGTAATATTCAACCATTTAAAACTAGTAACCAACGACGTAGGATTGATGGTACTGCGGCTTTATTAAATGCTTACGTAGTGCTACAAGATAAAATGCAAGATTATCAAAATATGATATAAAAAGGTGGTGAAGCCAACCTTGGAAAAACGAAGTTTATTTACCAAAATATTTGGTAATAAAAAAGATGTTCAATCAATGAAAAGATTTGAACTACTGACCAGTTCAAACAATACTTTCTACTCATGGAATGGAAAATTGTTTGAGAATGATATTGTAAGATCAGCTATAAGACCGAAAGCAAATGCTATTGGGAAATTGACAGCAAAACATATTAAAGAGTCAGGAGATAATATAATTAAAATTAACCCTGATCCTTACATAAAAGCAATCCTTGAGCAACCAAATCCATATATGTCTATACAAGATTTTTTAACAAAAATGACATTCCAAAGAGAACTTAATCATAATGCTTTTGCTTATATTAAACGTGATGATTTTGGGAACCCAATAGAGATATATCCAATACCATACAGCAGTATTGAGTTGTTAGAATATGGTGAAGAATTATTTTTGAGATTCCAATTTTGGACAGGTAAATTTATAACAGTCCCATATGTTGATTTAATTCATTTAAGGAAAGATTTTGCTAATGATAGTGACTTCTTTGGAGATAAAGGTACTCTAGCAATTAAAGGTGTAATGGAAGTCATAACAACTACAGATCAAGGAATTGTCGCAGCAGTTAAAAACTCAGCAGTTATTAAATGGATAATGAAGTTTAAACAAACTTTAAAACCTGATGATGTTAAATTGCAGTTGAAGGAATTTACAGATAACTATTTATCTATAACTAATACAGGTGGTGCAACATTTTCAGATCCTCGATATGAATTAGAACAGGTAAAGGATAATAGTTACGTTCCAAATGCCGCTCAAATGGATAGATCAGTGCAAAGACTTTATTCATATTGCGGGGTAAATGATGCAATTGTTCAGGGGAAATGGACAGAAGATCAATTTAATGCCTGGTTTGAAGCCGAGATTGAACCTATAATAATACAACTTTCAAACGCCTTTACAAGGGCGTTTTTTTCACGGCAAAAAAGGGCAATGGGTAACAAAATTGTATTTGAAGCCAGTAATTTAGCTTTTGCAAATATGAGTACAAAACTTGCTTTAGTAGCAATGGTTGATCGAGGGGCTATGACTCCAAATGAATGGCGTAAAGTTTTGAATTTAGGCCCTATTGAGGGTGGAGATAAACCGTTGTTACGCCTTGATACAGCACGGCTTGGGGAAAACAAACCAGATAAAATTAATAAACCTGTAGAGGGGGATGACGATGCCAATAAAGACGATAAATAACGATAAACTTAGGCGCGAAGACGCTGAATATCGTAGTTTTAATTTTGAGATCAGAGCAGCAAAAACTGAAGATAATCAAGAGGAATTATATGTTGAAGGTCGAGCAATTACTTTTAATGATCCAACAGTGATATGGGAGTATGATGGCATTCAATATAAAGAACAGATTGATGATCGTGCTTTAGATGATGCTGATATGTCGGATGTAATCTTTAATTACAACCATGGCGGTAAAGTCATGGCAAGGACAAGAAACAATACCCTTGAACTTACCAAGGATAAAAAGGGTTTAAATATCAAAGCAAGACTCGATGGCACTGAAGAAGGCAGAAAATTGTACGAGGAAATCAAGGGTGGATACATAGATAGAATGTCATTCAGATTTATTGCCAGTGAGAATGCCTATGATTCAGATAATCACATGAGAACTATTAGGAAAATTAAAAAACTATATGATGTCAGTGCGGTGGATATTCCCGCTTATGATAAAACGTCAATTAGCGCAAGGAGTTTCTTTGAAGTGGAGACAGAGAAGGAGCGTAAAACAGCGGAGGCTGTCCAATTGCGAAAGAAATTGATACTGCAAACCTATTTATAAAAATTTGAAAAATTGAAAGTGAGGTAATACATAATATGAATCCGAGATTACTTGAAATCGAAAGTAGAAAAACAGATATAAGGTCGCTACTAGAAGGAAATGAATCAGTAGACCTTGAGGCATTGGAAAAAGAGTTAAGAGAACTTGACACTGAAAAAACACAGATTGAAAAGCGTGAATCTATGGCATCTAAAATAAACAAAGATGTAAATATAATTGCGCGAAAACATAATCCTGAACCGGAAGAAAAACCAGAGTTCCGTGACTTTGGTGAGTTTTTGCAGACTGTAAAATACAGTCCTAATGATACAGCTTTAAGATCCAAAGAAATGAGCGACAAAACCCAGAAACGTTTTATGCAAATGGGAGTTGGCGCAAATGGTGGATTCATAGTGCCTGAACAGTTCTCAACTGATATTAAAATGGTCGATGATCAGGCCGCTATATTCCGTCCTCGTGCAATAGTAATTCCCGCTGGTGATCCTCCTGATGCCGCCATTACTATTCCTGCTTTAGATCAGGGTGGGGCAAATGGTGTATACGCTGGTGTACAAGTAACATGGATTGCCGAAGGTGGAACTAAACCTGAAACTGAACCTTTATTCCGTGATATGAAACTTGAACCTCAAGAAGTGGCTGCACATGTTGTAGTTACCGACAAACTTCTCCGTAATAGTGCCGCTTGTGGTGCTTTAGTATCTAATTTACTCCGTAAAGCTATAATTGCCGCTGAAGAAGATACTTTCTTACAGGGTAATGGTGTAGGTCAACCTTTAGGTATTATCAATCATCCTGCGGCTATTACTGTTGCTAGAACAGTTGCAAATCAGATTGCTTATGCAGATGTAGTTAATATGTTTGCTCGTGCAAAATTCGGTGGAAAATTGGTATGGATTGGTTCTCAGACATGTTTACCTCAGTTGATGACTATGGTAGACGCTGGTAATAACTTGGTATGGCAACCTAATGCACGTGAAGGTGCACCAGGAACCCTGCTTGGTATTCCGTTCTTATTGAATGATCAATCACCTGTACTCGGTAGTGAAGGTGACTTAATCCTAGTAGACCTTAATTATTATTTAATAAAGGACGGTTCTGGAATTAGTATTTCTATGTCCGAACATCCGCTATTCACTCAGAATCGTACTATCATAAAGGCTTTTTGGAATGTTGATGGACAGCCTTGGTTAACTACTCCATTGCTTGCTAGAGATGGTGTTTCCACCGTATCACCATTTGTAGTATTGGATTAGTTGGAAAGAGAGGATAAATAATAATGAGCAAATTAATAGCTGAACAAGTTAAATTTGATAACGCAATGATCCCAGTGTCTCTTAATGGTGCCGCCACGACCAGATATTTTGGTATGAATGGTTATGGAAAGGTTTGTTTTGTTGTAGAACTAGGGGCAATGGCCGCCGCCGTAACTTCTGCGCTGGCGATTGTAGAGGCTCAAAATGCTGCTGGTGGAGGTTCACAGGCAATCGCAACTCTAGCCGATACTATTACTGCAAATACAGCAGTAACTTCAGCTTTGTTGACTAGTGCCTTAGTGCATGTAGCCGGAGATACTTACACTGTTAATGGATTGGTATTTACCGCCGCCGCCGCTGATGGTGGTGCAACCAGTCGGACATATGCTGTAGGTGCTGATGCTACTGCATCTACCGCGAATCTAGCGGCTAAGATAAACAGCGCAGTAGTTGGTGTTCCTGGTGTTACTGCAAGTGCAAATGTTGGTGCATTGACTTTGACATCTTCTGATCCGGGTGCAGTTACTATTACCCTAGCGGCCTCTGCTGGTGCTGTCGGTGTACCGTCAACCTTAAGTTCTCAGGGTTACATTGAAGTAGATGCATCTGCGATGGATTTAGCTGATGGTTTTGATCATATCGGTTTAACTGTGACTAATAGTGCCGCATGTTTAACGTCAGTTCTTTGTTTACGGGGTAATGCAAGGTATACTCCGGTTCAGGCTGTAGCAGCTGAAGATTTCTAAAATAAAGGGGCTATATGCCCCTTTTCTTAATTAGGAGGTAATAATGAACACTTATACAGTAATTAAAGCCTTTACGGATGTAGATGGTATACCAAAACCTATAGGTAGCACAATAACAACCACATCTGCCAGAGGGGTTAAACTTATAAAACAGGGTTACGTAACCGTTTCAGATATTTATGTTGAAAAACTTGTTGATTTCAGGTGGGTAAAGGAATCTCTTGAAGTTTATAACAAGCAGACGGGTGCAGTTCTTCTGCGTATTCCACCTACAGGACTAACCAGTTTATCGGTTAATATAATCGGAAATATAACTGGTGACGTAACAGGCAATGTATCCGGAGATTTGACTGGGCAAGTATTTGGGCAAGTAAGCACTTATATTGGTGATGGACAAATAGCAGTTACTGATACGGTTGCAAAACTTAATGGGGTAGACGCTACTTGTGCTATGACTTTAGCAGATGGAACCGAAGGTCAAATGATAACCATTAAAACTATTGATATAACTAATACTTGTAGTATTACTCCAACAAATTTAACGGATGGAACCTCTATAACCTTATCTACTTTATACTCTTCAGTTACTTTAGTGTTTGATGGGACAGATTGGGATATCGTGTCAACTATGGGAACAGTGGTGATAGCTTAATGCAGTACATTGTTATTAAGTCATTTAATGATATGGGCACTTATAAACAAATTGGAGATTATGTTGTGGCTGATGATGGTAGAGCCGCTAAATTAAGACGTATGGGTTTAATTGGTGGGCAGTTCAAAGATATTAAATCATTTGAAGAAGTTAAAGATATTAAACCATTTGAAGAGGTTAAAAAACAAAAAACAAAAGAAAAAACTATTGAGAAAACCAAGAATATTAAATCAAAAAAATAGATTTGAGGGTGATTAAAAATGGCAATCACATTGCTAAAGAATATGACAAAGTATGCCGGGACTAACGCTGAGAGAATAGCTATGGATAACAGTAAAGTTAATATCGGTGATACTTTTTTTGAATGGGACACAAGTTATTTATTTGTGTACTCACCAACTGGGTGGGTAGAAAAGAATGGAACAGTTCAAGTTGATAATGGTACTGTTCAACTATCGGGAAGTATTCTTGCGGAACAGAAAACACAGGCTGACGCTGAAAATAATGTAATTACCTTTGCTGAGAATATAACAGCAATTGAAATTTATCATGAAGAAGCGACCTGGCAGACC
>JAQVWY010000107.1 GCA_028709465.1 Tissierellia bacterium
GTTTCTTTCCATAGCTTTTCTCTAATGCTAGGATATTCTTTTTTTAATAGTCTGCTGCTTGCACTTTTGTATGCATTAATAAATTTACTTATTTCTGTCTTTGGATGTGCTTTGAACAACACATGTATGTGGTCTTCATCATGATTCCATTCTAAAAGTGTTATTTTATATTTTACACTGATGTATTCAAACATTTCTTTTGCTCTTTTTGAGATATCTTCATCGAATACTTTTCTTCTGTATTTTACTACCATTATCAAATGATAATTCAATAAAAATACGGAATGAGCATTGTTATCTAATTCTATCATATAATCACCCCTAATATCTTATCGACTGATTATATAGTACTAAATTATATTGCATTAGTCAATACAATATATTCCAATTCCTCCCACCACCTACATTTTCACTAACGTGAACATGGATATTTAGAGGTGGGGGAATTCTTGGAATGTTATGTTAAATTTCTTCATTATTTTTGAATGCGTATAAGTGCCATTAAGCGCTCATGTAGTTATACATTGTGATTTTACCTTTACCAACTAATTTAATTAAATTATTCCGAGCAAATTCTAAAAACCATATTCTCTTTTCTAGCTGCAGGTTGAGGATAATTACCATCGTGATATCCTAATATACAATGGCCAATTCCTTGATATTTTTCTTCGATACCCCATTTTGCTAGTAGTGCCTTTCCTTCCTCTGTTTTAAACTCTTCTTCCGCTCTATGTATCCAACAAGAATCTACCCCAACTGCATAAGCAGCATTCATGAGATTTCCCATTACCAAACTACCATCTTCAATATAAGTTCTAACTGTCTTATCTGCTAATACCACAATAATTGTCGGTGCACCATAAAACGGGTCAGAATTAACACCCATAATTTTTGCATTTAACCTAGATAATTGATTAATTGTATCCTTGTCTTGAATAACAACCATTTTTACTGGTTGCCTCCCTAGGCCACTTGGTGCATATTTTCCAGCCTCCAAAATTTCTTCTAACTGCTCTTCTCTTATTTGTTCATCCTTATAAGCACGGATACTTCTGCGCTCAATTAAATTTTTTATAGTCTGATTCATAATTAATACTCACTCCTATCTAATCTCATTTGTATTATATAATAATATTTTAATTTAAACCATCAATACTTTAACATTTTTTATTCTGAAAATGCATTTTTCTACAAAACAGATATTTATCGAAAATTTAATTGAAATAGTTAATATTATAATATAGAATAGCATAAATGATAAAATAAAGGAGCAATTATGAATATTAATTTTTCAATAGAAGATGCTGTAACTAAACGATACAGTGTAAGAAATTATAGTGAACAAGAGATAGAGAGAAAAGATTGAATCTATAAAAATATTTATTAATTCGTTGGATAATCTTTTTGGAAATAAAGTTAATTTTCACTACCTAGATCAAAAGGAAATAGGTGTAGAACAAAATCTTGGCACTTATGGTGTTATAAAAATAAGTCAATTTATTGATGCCAAGCACCCTACGTTTTTTTATACGTTCCTGACCCGATGAGGTTTTTATTACTAATTTATTTAATATCACAATTTGAAAATTTTAACTCCAAACTTGGAATAAAACATCTCATCAATTTTGCACCGAGATCTCGATAGTACTGAATTATATTATGATTATCCAGTTACACATAATCGTCACCAAACTTTTTCATAGTGTTTCTTTTATTTCTCGTATTTATGATAATAAGATTTAGTAGTATCTACTTGGCGCTTAATATTTTTCTCTTCTAATTTATTAATAATACGTAGTTTGTCCGATAGTGGTTCAGTTGGATTAAGAGTAGCAATTACACCATCTACAATATCATTAAAATACTTATACGGTATGCCAATTCCCATCTCATTTTTATCCCATCCACACCAAAACCTTGTGCCTGAACAAAATATTGAAAAGTTCACTTCATCATTCGCCATAGGTTCCGCAGTTAACTCACTACAAAATGCTTGATTACCACTTACGCTACATGTTTTCTTAACACCATACTTATATCCATAGCCTTGGCTAATACGCATAATATTATATGGTGACGAAACTATAATAACAACATCAGGGTCTTCTGTAAAATCTTTAAGTGGCATTATCTGTAATCCATAATACTTGTTATCAACCCTGGTCAAATTATTTGCTGCAATTTTAGATGTAGTTAAATCACAATAAAGTCCTAACTCTTTTCCTGATTCTCCAGTAAGAAAGGATTCCGCTGGTTCAGTGAGACCCAACACATTTCTTGCACCTCTACACCCAATGTTATCAAGGTTAATTTTTAGTGCGACATCAGCCATTGCTACTTTTACCATAACACAATATGTCATTTTATTGTTAGTTTTTTTCCCATATGCTTCATCAAAAGAGTTTTTATCCTTTATGTACTTTATACCAACTATAGTTCTTTCTATATCAAGTACTGATATTAAATTATCTAATATTTCTTTCATTTTCTATTTATTCTCCATAGTCTTTATTAAAATGTTTCAATACGTTCCATATTTACAGATCGCCTCATTCATTGCATATAGATTCAATGGTGGCGCATTTGGTGGTAAATCACATGAAGGTGCTAATATAAATCCACCTTTAAGTTTCTTTCCAATTTCAATAATCTGTTGACACTCATTAATAACATCTTGAATAGATCCACTCACTAATATCTTCGTACTTACATTTCCCGATATAATATAATCACTACCAAGATAAGTTGATGTTTTTAATAAATCTGTTTTTTCATCTAATGAAAAATTTGTACGTGAAGGTAAATTTAAGTTTTTGAAAAACAGAAGATTTTCATTATGATTGCCACATAGATGTTCGTTATAATTAGAGACTCCTCGTTCAGTCAATTGTTGATGCATATATTCAATATATGGGAAACTATACTTCTCTACTAACCTTGGTGACATGATACCTTTTGCTTCCATGGGATAAAAAAACAAGGCAATACAATTATCTACTCCATATTGTTTAATATCACTATCAATAATCTGAAGTAAATATTCAGCCATTTGATCGCATAATTTAAAAACAAGCTCAGGCTCGCGAATCATCCAACGAAATAATAATGATACGTCTACAATCTGCGTAAGCATTTCAATAACAGACCCGGCCGTCATTGCTACTTTTGAAAACCCATTTGCTCTTGCAATTTCTATGAATTCATATCGCCACTTTAGCACTTGTGTATTTAAGGAATTTGGTAGTGAAAATTCCTCTGCATCTTTAACAGATTTTATAATTGGCTTAATTTGTGGTATTAATATCCCAAATTCTGAATTTGCATATGTATTTTCGCTTCCGAGACTTTCACCAACCCAATTAACATGACTAAATGAAGGTGCACCATGACAACCGAATAAAGATCGTGTCATAAGCTGTGAATGAAACATACTTTCCATATTGCAAAAAAATTTCTCTGCTGTCAGCCTAGCAAAATTACCAGAAAAAACAGTAGCATTTGTCAAAAGAGGTACTCTGTCAATTGGTAGCCCACTATTAAGTCTCTTCATTCTCTCCTGAACAGTTAAACAATTCATATCAATACCTCCTATCTTCAAAAAATAAATTTAAAGACAACTTATTAAACACAACAAGTTGTCTTTATTTTCTTAATTAAATACAGGAACACTTGCTCCTTTATAGTTTTCATTCATGTATTGAGCACTAGCATCACTCGTATATGCCTTAATAACATCTTCTAACCACACTGTCTCAAGATCTTCTGTACGGACTGCAATTCCACATGTGAAATCAGCATTTGCCTTATCTCTTTCTTCAAGAGCTAAAGCAGCAGTAGGATCTAAATCAGCTGCAAGAATATGAGAAGATGCTGCCATTGACGCATCTAAATCTTCCATAGCACGAACTGCAGTACCGAAACCTACCAACTCAAAAGTAAAATTCTTTGGATTTTCTACGATGTCAAGTTCGTTATAAATATCCTTTTCTTCATCTGTAAGTTTAATTAAACCATAAGAATCTAAAATACGAAGGCCACGATCAACGTTAGATGCATCGCTATATAAGCCAATTTTTGCTCCTTCAGGCAAATCATCTAATGTTTCATATTTGCTAGAATATAAACCATAGTTTGGATAATATATTAACTCTGCCATTGTAAGGTCAACGCCATGGTTATTTTCCATATAAGCTTCCAAATAAGGAGTATGTTGAAACATATTAAAATCAATAGAACCTTCTTGTAATGCAACATTTGGTAATACTGCATCATCAAAATATATTACTTCAATTTCATATCCCATTTCTTCTAATGTTGAAACTCCTGCTTCTGCAGCAATACCAGAAGATGAGAATGTTCCTACTTTAAGAGATTTCTTTTCAGGCTCTTTTTCAGTTTCTGAAGAATTTGATTCTGTTTTTTCTTCTGTTTCTGTTGGTTCTGTTGTTGCTGGTTTTTCACTAGTACAACCTACCAAAAGCATTGCCATAGCAAGTAAAATAAATAATACTTTCTTTTTCACTTTCTTTCTTCCTCTAACTTTCATCTTTATTGATTTGTTTTTTTATATAATCCTGTACCGATCCCTTGAACAAATTGAACCAATACAATGAGGATTACCACTATTGAATACATTACGAAGTCATTGAAACTTTGGTAACCATATATAATTGCAATAGAACCAAGTCCACCACCACCAACTACACCTGCCATGGCTGAAAGACCAATTGTATTAATAATTGCAGTTGTCAAATTTAACAAAATACTTGGGACAGCTTCAATTAACATTATTCTAATAATTTGTCTTCTATTTGCACAAAAGGATGTCGCTGCTTGAACAATACTTGGATCAACTTCTTTTAAACTTCCTTCCAACAATCGTCCAATAAAAGGCGTTAATGCTACAACTAATGGGACAATTGCGGCTTCTTTTCCAATAGATGTTCCTATTATGGTCCTAGTAAATGGAATAAGTGCTACAACCAGTATTGTAAATGGAAAAGAACGTAACACATTAGAGATTAGGCTGACAATTTTATGAAGATATTTGCTCGGATAGAGACCATTTTCATCACAACAGACCAGTATCAGTGCAATTACAAAACCTAAAAATGTAGCTATTATAAAAGAAATTGATACCATGAAAAATGTATCCCCTAAGGCTGGTAATATTTTCATTTTTAGCAATTTCAAGCTACTATCACTCATCATGGTCATCCACCTCCATAAATTCAACTTGTTCTTTCCTTAAATATGTAATAAGATCATTCTTATCTTTAATGTTAAATTTAATAATATAATAACCTTTAACCTCTCCACGATATGTGTCAAAACTACTCCATGCAACTGTATAAGCAATATCTGTTTCTTTTGACAGTTTAGAAAGTAATAGTTCATTTTCCTTTTTATTACGAAAAATAATCTTAATACAATCTGAATGATAAAGATTGCTAGCACCATTAACCTGCTCACCAACTACAAATCGTAAACTTTTCCTTCCTTGTAAAAATATATCATCTACATTTCCAACGTCAATGATTTCCCCTTTATTTAAAATAGCCATCTTGTTACAAATACTTTTAACAACTGACATTTCATGAGTTACTACGACAATTGTAACTCCTAAAGTTGAATTTATTGACCTAAGCAAGTCTAATATAGATGATGTTGTAATAGGATCCAAAGAAGATGTTGCTTCGTCACAAAATAAAACTGAAGGATTCATAGTTAAAGCCCTAGCAATAGCAACACGCTGTTTTTGACCCCCACTTAAATGACGAGGTTTAGCTTCTAATTTATCTTCTAATCCAACTAATTTTATGAGTTCACGAACACGCTTATCAATCTGATCCTTTGAATATTTCCAGCATTTCATCGGAAGAGCAACATTCTCGTATACCGTCAATCTATTAAGAAGAGAAAATTGTTGAAAAATCATACCTGTTTTTTTTCTCAATTCAGAATTGTTTTTCCCGATAGAGTCTTTAACATCAATACCGTTTATGGTAATCTTCCCCACAATAAAATCATCTAAGCCACTTATACACCTTAAAAGTGTTGATTTTCCTGCCCCACTTAAACCTACTAGGCCAAAAATATCACCTTTATCAATTTTTAAATTAATATTTTTTAAAACATTAACATCGTTATAATTTTTCTTGAGGTCGACTATTTCAATCAAAAAAACTCCTCCTACTTTTACCTTTTACTTTATAAAAATGTATATACCAACTATTACAAAAAATTTCATTTTTATTCTGTAACTTTCTTTTATGAGACTTTTTATAGATTGATAAAAAATATACATTAAATAAACACAATGAGCATTATATTACAAGCTGTCGAGTTTTGTCTAATCACTTTATTTCATACTGAATTTATACATTATAATTATTTTTTATAACACTTAATAAGTTCATGAACAAAAAAATAACAATCTATAATAAAGGATTATTACCTAATTAGATTGTTGTTAAAAATCTGTATTTAAAAAAGCCCTCTCTATGAGAATCAATATCTCATAAAAAGAACTTCTATTTATGCAATTTCAATTATTTTCTTAACATTTAATCTATTATGGCAATAGCCCTAACTGGTGCACCATCTAATTTAGGTCCCTCTGTACCCGGATAAGCTGGCATATCTTTGCAAATAATATGTGTTAAATCTATTATATCCATAAAAAAACCTCTATTATTAAATATACTTTATCTTTCTAATATTCTTCGTCTTAATCAGTTTTATAAATCTTTATTTAATTATAAACTCCGCTGCTAAATAGTAAGTATCATAACCTCCCGGAGGTTTTTTTTTCAGTACATCTTTTACAATACGGTACTCACCACTATCAATACTTCCATAGAGCCATTCCCAATCAACTTTAACCTCATTACGACCTCCTGGATTCAATTCATATCCAATACTAGTAAAGCCATAGTCTTCAATTATAGCTGGAACTTGATACCAAATTCCATTAATTTTCTTCTCCAAGAGAAAGAAGTCTCCATAGATACAATTATTATTAGAATTATTTTCAATTACTAAAGTCAATTTATTAGGCGTTACCGTACCTTCTCTCACAGTCATAAATACATTAACCAGGTTATTGTAAGCTTCATATGTAGTTTTTTTCCAATCACTTGTCTCCTTATACTTGCCTAAAGAATTTTCATTTGCACATCCAAATAAGAATAATAAGCTTATAGTCATTAATATTATTAGACATAAATACTTTTTCATATAAGATTCACTCCTTTAATATCTAGACGTAAAATAAAAATAATAGTTCCTTTTTCATACATATTATCAATTGATTGTCTTGGCATATCATAATCATCATATCAATTTGTGCTGATATATACGATCAGTTTCATTTTGATTTCCATTTGTATAACTCCTGATTATCTATTTATCATTTCATCTTGCTTATGTGTTTTTATTGTACGTTTAACTTTACAAAAAGAAACTGTTTCCTATTATATATTATGATTAAAGAGCATTTTAGTAGTAATTATTGAATGTATCGCAATCTAACTGCCAGATTTCCATATTATTTTTTATGATATCACATAAGTTCTTATATTCGTCATTAGAAATATATCCATGCTCATTCATACTCTTATAAAATTTCTTAATACTTGATGCAGTTGTTTTTATTGAGCCTGGCGTCGACCACATACATTTACGAATGAAAAAATCGCCTAAAAAATCATCTATCTTATATCCACATCCATCTTCCATATCTAATGGTTCTTCTTTAAGAAGAAATGTATTGATATAAAAATATACATTATTTAAATGCTTTTTTATTGTCTTTTGGGCTAAACCTGATTTCATTAAATCCCTTTCAAATATAGTTAAATATTCTTCATTCTTTTTTTGCTGTAATTTATATAATTCTTCATATTCTTCGTAAATCATAGACTCTACTCACCTTTCATTACTTTGAATCAAGAAATTCCAACCTATGAAATTCAAGGAAAATTTGCTCCTCTAGAAAGCAAATTAACTATTCT
>JAQVWY010000025.1 GCA_028709465.1 Tissierellia bacterium
ACTTGAGGTAGAACCTGAAAAGAAAGTTTATAATATGTCTGTAAGTGAAAAGCAAACCGTTGAAATAATTAAAGTTTTATACAGGGGGGCTAGAATTTTAATTTTAGATGAGCCAACTGCAGTTTTGACTCCTCAAGAAACAGCGAAATTATTTACTATACTTCGTAAGATGAAGGAACAAGGTAATGCAATAATAATTATAACACATAAGCTTAATGAAGTTTTAGAAATTAGCGATAGGGTTGCAATTTTGCGAAAAGGAAAGCTTATAGACACTGTATCTACCAGCATGACCAATGAAAAAGAGCTTACAGAATTAATGGTTGGTAGACCTGTAAGTTTGAAAATTGAAAGACCAGAAGTTGAAAATAGAAAAACTATTCTTAAAGTTATAGATTTGACTGTTTCTAATGAAGATGGAACAGAAGCTATAAAAGATGTTAGTTTTAATTTAAAAAGAGGAGAAATATTAGGAGTTGCTGGAATTGCAGGAAGCGGACAAAAAGAGCTTTGTGAATCAATTGCGGGATTATTAGATGTAAAAAAAGGTGCTATTTTATGTGATAAGGAAAATATCATCGGCAAAACTCCTGATGAAATAATAAAGCTTGGTATAAGCATGAGCTTTGTTCCTGAAGATAGATTAGGTATGGGATTGGTTGGTTCAATGGGCATGGTGGGAAATATGCTTTTAAAATCCTATAAGAAAAATAAAGGGATGTTCATTGATACGAAACCAGCTAAAAAGCTATCAGAGGAATTGATTAAGAAATTAGAGATATCTACTCCTAGTGTTGACATGCCTGTTCGCATGATGTCAGGAGGAAATGTTCAAAAAGTTCTTTTGGGACGAGAAATTGAGTCGAATCCTAATGTATTAATAACTGCTTATCCTGTAAGAGGACTTGATATAAATTCATCTTATACAATTTATAATTTGCTTAATGAACAAAAAAGAAGAGGAGTAGCAGTGTTGTTCATTGGAGAAGATTTAGATGTATTGTTGGAATTATCAGACAGAATAATGGTTCTTTGTCATGGTGAATTAATAGGAATTGTTGATGCTAAAAAAACCACTAAAGAAGAAATTGGACTTATGATGACTGGAAGAAGATTAAAGGAGGTGGACCTTGATGAATAAAATGCAAATAAATGAACCTCTATTTAGGACTATAAAAAGAAAGCCACGTTCTGCTAGGGAAATAATGAGGTTAAGGATGTTTGCTTTGGTTTTTGCTTTAATAGCCGGTGGATTATTTGTTCTAATGATTGGATATAATCCTGTTGAGGTGTATTCAACTATAATATCAGGAGCTTTTCGAAGCAAAATGGCAATCCAGGCTACCGTAAAATTTATGATACCTCTTTTAATGTCATCCTTAGGTGTTACATTGGCTTTTAAAATGAAATTTTGGAATATAGGAGCTGAAGGCCAAATTATCATGGGTGCAGTTTTTGCCTCATATTTTGCGCTATTTTATAGTAAATTGCCTCATTTTTTGTTAATATTTATCATGTTTGTTGCTGGATTTATTGGAGGAGGTATTTGGGGATTAATACCTGCATTTTTTAAATCTAAATATGAAACAAATGAAACTCTTTTCACGCTGATGCTTAATTATATTGCTTTGCATGTTATTACATTTTTACGCGATGGTCCATGGAAAGACCCAGGATCATCAGGGTTTCCTAAAATTGCAAGGTTTGTGAAAAATGCTCAATTAGATAAAGTGCTTGGTGTACAATTTGGCTGGATTATTGCATTAATTTTAGTTGTGGTTGTATTTGTATATTTGAAATATACTAAGCAAGGATATGAAATTTCTGTCGTAGGAGTAAGTCAAGCCACTGCAAGATATGGTGGGATGAACGTTAAAAAAATTGTTCTTCGCACAATGGTTTTAAGTGGAGGAATATGCGGTATTACAGGTATGATACAGGCAACTGGTTCAGATATTACTTTAGCATCTTCAGTAGCAGGCGGCGTTGGATTTTCAGCAATTATAGTATCATGGCTTGCTAATTTAAATCCTTTTGGAATTTTAATAGTTTCATTTTTATTCAGTGTGCTTGAAAAAGGAAGCAGTGTTATGCAGTCGACATTTGGATTGTCTACTTATTCAGCAGATGTATTACAAGGAATAATATTATTCTTTATATTAGGTTGTGAGTTTTTTATTAGATATAAGCTTGTTTTTAGAGGTTATCATAGTAAAGGGGGGGCCAAATAATGTTTATTAATTTCTTAATAGCAGCTGTTTTTGCAGGGACACCGTTGTTATTTGGTACTCTTGGTGAAATATTAAATGAAAAATCAGGCCATTTAAATCTTGGGGTTGAAGGTATGATGGCTATGGGAGCTTGTGCAGGTTTCATGGCTGGATTTTTAAGTGATAGTTTAATAATAGCAATAATAGCTGCATTTCTTGCTGGTTTATTTGGTGCATTAATATATGCAGTGTTAACTATTACATTTTTGGCAAATCAAAATGTTACTGGGCTTACATTATCTATTTTTGGTGTAGGGCTGTCCAATTTTGTTGGTGAATACATGCTTACAAATTCACATACTACATCATTGAAGCTTCCCGCGCAAATTACAGCACAACTTAGTAATATAAACATAACTGGTTTAAGTGAAATACCTGTTATTGGATCTTTATTTTTTCAGTACAATCCATTTGTATATCTAGGAATAGTTATTGCAATAATTTGTGGATATTATTTAAATCATACTAAAATTGGACTTAATTTAAGAGCAGTGGGAGAAAACCCAGGAGCAGCTGATGCTACAGGTATCAAGGTAACTAAATTAAAATATATAAATGTATTGGTTGGCGGAGGAATTTGCGGAATAGGTGGGGCATATTGTTCTATGATAATCAATGGCGGTGTATGGATGAGCAACAGCGTTAATGGATTAGGTTGGATTTCTGTAGCTCTTGTTATATTTGCTGTTTGGAGTCCTATAAAAGCTATATTTGGTTCATTTATTTTTGGAGCATTTAATGTTTTAAAATACTATATTCCTAAAACATATTTTACAATACCAAATGCATTTTATGATATGTTGCCGTTTATAATAACAGCCCTAGTTTTAGTAGTTACTTCAATACGCAAATCAAAAGAAAATTCTCAGCCAGCTAGCTGCGGAGTTAATTATTTTAGAGAAGAAAGATGAAAAAAGACCAATATATTATTGGCCTTTTTTCATTCTGGATCCTAGGTAAAAGCTTGTCCTTTTAAAATTCCTGTTCAAGTGATTAATGAAGCTACTTCTTTTCCACTTTTAAATCTATATGTATTCCTAGAGCAATAAAGTTATATATTGGAAGTATATAAATATAATGAATAAAACACAGTATAAGACAAAAACTAATTTAAATTAGGAGGATTATAAAAATAAATGAAAAAAATATATTTACTATTAATTTTATTGTTTTTTATTACTGGATGCGGTGTAAATACTTCTGATATTAATGAAATTGAAATTATCAATTCACAAAATGGCGAAAAATATGTTGTTAATAAAGATTCCCAAACTACAAAAAATATCATAAATGCTATAAATCAAAAAGAAAAAATTACTAGTGAAGATATTTCTTCATTAGTATCATTTGAACTGCTTCTTCATAAAAAAAATGAAGTTGATGCATATATGATTAGTTTTGATGTTGATAATAAAAGTGTGTACATCTCAAAAGATGACAATTATTATAAAGTTAAAGATAATATAATCGAATCTCTATTGTTAGATGATTATTTTTCTTATATATATGTTGATAAATCAATAAATAAACTCTATCTTTATAAAAATGGAAACAAAATTATACCAAATATACAGTATGAATGGTCATTTAAGAAAATCAATAATAGTTTAGGAAGCAAATCTGGTATTTTATCACATAAAAATGAAAAATTACAGTTTAATAATGATGATATTATTGATATTAAGTTTGATGTAATGCCTGACAGTCAAATTACATATATATATTTAGAAGGAGATTTGATATATACCTGTAAGAATATATCAGATATAATAAATATAGTAAAGAATGACGGAGAATATTATATTGAATCTCATTATAAGTGGTATAAGAAAAGTAATTTAGATTATTATGGAAGTCAAACTATAAATTTTATGGCAGTAATTGATAAACCCGCTGATTTAAATGTTTTAACCAAAGAAAATTATCCAGGAAATATTATGGTATTAAATGTTGAAAACTTAAATGACGATGAGACAGTGAACATACGAACAAACATAATTCAAGATGAAATTAAATTATTTTCTTATAATGATAAAATGACAACAATTATACCATTAGATTTAAGTTTAAATTCAGGAAGTTATCAAATAAATGCTATATTTAATGAAGGTAAAAAGAATCAATACTTATGTACAACAAACATAAGAATAGATGAGAAAAAATTTAAAACCCAATACTTGATGGTTTCTGAAGAATTAAATAACAGTAACAATGATGATAAATCTATTCAAGAGTTTGTTGAAGTTGTAAAGGCTGTTAGAACTAATTCTTTCTCTGAAAAGCTCTGGTCAGGTCAATTTATAATGCCTGTGGAAGGGCGACTAACAACTGATTTTGCAGAAATAAGATATGTAAATAATGTTTATTCATCTAGACATTCTGGTATTGATATAGCAGCACCTACAGGGACAGAAATAAGGTGCCCCAATAATGGAAAGGTAGTTCTTGCTATAAATGGCTTATTATCATCAGGAAATACAGTGGTTATAGATCATGGGTTGGGATTATTTACATCATATTATCATTTAGATTCGATTTTGGTTAAGGAAGGAGAAGTAGTAAAGACAGGCGATATAATTGGTACAGTGGGTTCCACAGGTTTTTCTACAGGACCTCATCTTCATTATTCGGTTAGTATTTATAACACATATGTAAATCCATATCAGCCATTGAGTGGGATATTTGATTAAATAATCTAAAAAGGAAAGGGGACGCACCTTTAATATTGTTAGTTTTTGGAGTTTAGCATTAAAGGAATGTCCCCTAATTTATTTAAATAGATCTTTTGAAAGTGTAATTTTGTTTTTACTTTTTATTCGTTTATCAGAAATAATGGATTGAACTATAAGGATTATTCCAAATGATATCACTATGTCACCAATACTTAAAATAGTTATAGAAAAAAATTTATTTATAGGGAAAATAATACCAAGAAAACTTAATGTTGAATTTTCAGCAGGTATAAAATATTTAATTTTTCCTTCAACAAGTAAATTGTGTATTTCACTTCCATAAACTAACAAGGCAGCATCCGATGAAATAGGAAACTTAAATCCGTTAAAAATAAAGGAAATAAAATTCAAGAAAAATCCTATTAAAGGAATGAACATATATTTTTTGGAAATGTTTGCAATTATAAATAAACCTATTAATATATAAGAAACTAATAAGAATATAGAATATAAAAATGAGCTTAAATCTAATAATCCTAAATTCATAATTATAATACCTATATAAAAAAATGCTGATAAATAAGCAAGTATAGGCATATTAAAATCTATATAAGAAAGTCGGTTAATTTTTCCTTTTCTAAAAAATCCAATAATTATACCTATTATAATAGCTTCAATAAACATTATTCCCTCCTTATTTTTATTAATTAATTTTACATCATATATTGAACTATATCAACTAAATTTTGAATATTTTATAAATGTTAAATACTATGATAATTATCTTACATAAAATATATAGTATGTAAATATATAATTTGTTGAATTGTGTCGATTCATATATTATAATTAGGTATAATTTTACTTTTTATTTACTATTTTATGTGAGGTGTTTTATGAAAGATTTCAGAAATAAGAAATTATCCTCATCAGAATTGTCATATTTTTGTATGCAAATTGCATTGATTTTAAAATCAGGAATTCTTATACATGACGGAATAGAGTGGATGTATAATGATATTGAAGAGGGTAGAATAAAAAATGTAATTGGCAGTGTAAAAAAAGAACTATCTAATAAGATACCGCTTTTTGAAGCAATGAAAAAAACAGAATGTTTTCCAAGTTTTGTTGTTAATATGTGTCAAATAGGAAATCTAACGGGTAGGCTAGATGATGTTATGGTTTCATTGTCAGAATACTATGATAGGGAAGATTATTTAAAATTAAAAATAAAAAATGCAATATTATATCCTGCAATGCTTTTTGTTATGATGTCAGCAATTATTATACTTCTTGTGATAAAGATATTTCCAATTTTTGAAAATATGCTTAATGAGCTAGGGGGAGAAATAAATACTACTGCATCAATGATTATGTCTTTTTCTACTGGAATATTTACAGGCAGATTAACAATGATATTAGCTATTATAGTGTTAGTTTTTATGATGCTATTAATAATAACATATAAAACTAATAGAGGCAGAGATGTTTTATACAAATTTTTTAATAATTTCTCGTTTATCAAAACAATTTTAAAAAAGGTTACAGCCTATAGATTTTCATATTCAATGTCTCTCTTGCTATCAAGTGGCATGACTATTGAAAAGTCAATAGATATTTTATTAGAAATCACCGATAATGAACAATTAAACTATATTATAAAAAATTGCAGCAATAATTTAAAAGCCGGAGATTGCTTTTCAGATACATTATCGCAATTATCAATATTTTCTAATATGCATATTCAAATGTTAAAATTGGGACAACGTTCTGGGGAATTGGATGAAGTTATGAAAAAGTTAACTATAATATATGAGCAAGAAGTAGATGTAGCAATAAACAATGCAATTTCTCTGGTTGAGCCTATGCTTGTGGGTTTCTTATCTGTTGTAATAGGAGCAATTTTAATTTCTGTAATGCTGCCATTAATGAATATTATGTCTTCGATAGGGTAAGGGGGGAAATATTTTGAATAAAAATATAAATTATTTGCTTTCTATTGCTATTTTTTCATTATTGATTGTATATCTATTATTTGGAGTTAGCAAAGTTAATAAAGGTTCTAAAGAAGAATCTTATTTAATCATAAAGGATGCAATTAATAGGTCTGCAGTTCAATGTTATGCAGTTGAAGGTTATTTTCCTCCTAACATTGAATATCTGGAAAAAAATTATGGGTTAGTTGTTGACTATGATAAATATATTGTTAGTTACAATGTTTTTGCGTCTAATATAATGCCAGATATTGAGGTATTTATTAAATAATAATATGAGGTAGTCCCAATGAAAAAAGAAAATAATGCAAATCATTTTTTAATTCCTTATATTTTTATTTTGTTGCTATTTTTAACTATAGCGATTATATCGTTTATGATGATTTTAGCTGGTAAAAATATTTATAAAAATATTAATGAGGATAGGGAAATTAACTATTGTTTAAGAGTATCACTTTCTTACGTAGCTAATAAAATAAGACAAGGTGACAAGAATGAAGGAATAGAAATTAAAAATATTAATGGAAATAATGCATTAATAATTAAAGAAACTTATAATGATATTAATTATGAAACATGGATTTATCATTATGATGGGTGTTTATATGAAATATTTATTGACGAAGGTAGTGAATTTGAAATGATTGATGGCAATGAGATTATTAAAGTTGAAGGTTTTGAAATTGTAAAGGTAAAAGATAACTTATTTAAATTTACTGTAAAAAGCAAAAATATAATAGAAGAATTAAGTATAGCTATAAATAGTTGCCAATAATTAAAAAATGAGGTGTTTGCCTTTGAAGAACAAATTAAATTTAGAAGTCTCCTTGTTAGAAATTATATTATCCATATTAATATTTGTTATATGCAGTGTTATAGTCATAAATTGTTTTATAATTGCAAGATATACACAAATTAAAGCAAATGATAAGACTATTGGAATTATGAAAGTACAAACTACATTAGAGTATATTAGATCATCAAGAAATATTGATGAAGTCAATGAATATATGATAAAAGAATTCCAAGAAGTATATTATGATAATAATATTTACATTAATTATTATGATAAGAATTGGAATATTTGTGATAAAAGTGAAAAGGAATATATAATAAAGATAAAATTAGAAAACATATCAATAAAATCAGGTAAATTAATTAATATTCAAGCATCAGCACAAAAGATAAAGCCATACCCTTTAGTTGATAAAAATCGTGATAATTCTCAAATTACATTAATATCAACAAATAAATTTTTTCCTAATTTTATGAGGTCAACAAAATGAAAGATTATAGATTAACATCAAATTCTATAGGAGTTGGTGGTTCATTAATAATGGTGATATTTGTAATGTTATGTTTGACTGTTTTTTCAGTATTATCATTTACTACTGCTTATTCGGATTTAAAACTATCAGTGAATTCAGAGGAAATGACTGTCGATTTTTACGAAATCAATGGTAAAGGTGAAAAAAAACTAGCAGAAATTAATGAAAAACTTTTAAGTATAAATAAAACAGATTTAAAAGATAACAATTTTAAGAAAGTTATAATTGAAAAATTGAAAGATATAAAGGATATTGTTATAACTGAGGAATTAGAGCATGTAATAGTGTATTATGAATCAATAGGTGAGAAAAATCAAAAAATTTGCATCACTTTAAAAATATTGATTCATGAAAAAAACTATAGGTTATATTATGAAATAATTTCATGGAATCTAACTAATATAGAAATTCCAGAATATGATGAAGAAACATATGATTTGTGGGAAGGGGTTGACGAAAACTTTGAGAATTAGGAATATATTAAATATTGCTATAGAAAATAAAGCTTCTGATATTTTCATTATTGCCGGTCGTCCAATATCATATAAAGTCATGGGAGATATTATATCATATAATAATATATTATTAACTGTAAAAGATACTTATGAAATAATAAAGGATACTTTTGAAATTGCTAATAAAGATGATTTTAATATTCTTTCATCAGAAGGAGAAATAGATTTTTCTTTTTCTGTTTCACAATTAGGGAGATTTAGAGTAAGTGCATATTTGCAGAGAAATTCTTATGCAGCAGTAATAAGGGTAGTTTTTTTTAATTTGCCTAATCCAATTGAATTAGGCATTCCTAACAACGTTATAGATTTGTATAAGAAGCAAAAAGGACTTGTATTGATTACTGGACCTGCTGGTAGTGGGAAATCAACTACACTTGCTTGTATAGTAGATAAAATAAATAGTGAACGTAATTGCCATATAATGACATTTGAGGACCCTATAGAATTTATACATAATCATAGAAAATCTATTGTTAGCCAAAGAGAAATTCCAACAGATTCTAAAAGCTATATTAATTCTTTAAAGTCATGTTTAAGACAAGCGCCAGATGTAATATTAATAGGTGAAATGCGTGATTTAGAAACTATTGAAATTGCTTTGACAGCTGCTGAAACTGGACACTTAGTCTTATCATCCTTACATACCATGGGAGCTGCTAATACAATTGACCGAATAATAGATGTATTTCCAGCAAATCAACAGCAACAGGTTCGTGTTCAGCTGTCAATGCAGTTACAGGCTGTGGTATCACAGCAATTAATACAGTCTCCAGTTTGTGGGAGAGTTGCAGCTTTTGAAATAATGCATGTTAACAATGCAGTATCAAATTTAATAAGAGAATCTAAAATTCATCAATTAAATAGCGTTATTCATGGGAATGAAAACAATGGAATGAAATCTATGGATTCAAGTATTATTGAATTATATAAAAATAACCTTATTTCTAAAGAAAATGCATTAATGCACTCAACTGATCCGGATTTAATGGTAAAAAAATTATAAAACAGGGAACATTCCTTTAAGTCTAGACTTCACAGACTAGCTATCAAAAGGTGTCCCCTTTCCTTAATATTCAAACTGTTTTGTATAATATTTTTTGTCGATTAGTTTATTGGTATAATCCACCAACTTTGAACTTTTAGATTGTTTTGCACTTGAGGCAATAGTACTGTCCATAAGCCTCCATTCATCACCATCAAAGTACATTTCATTTAACACAATCCAACCTGTTTCTTTAGTATAAACTTCATTCCAAGCATGAAATACACTTAAATTTGTTGAATAACCTGTAACTAGTTTAGCAGGTATTAACTGTGAACGAAGCATAGCTGCCATAATGGAAGCATAATCAAAGCATATCCCCTTATTGCTTGAAATTGTTTCGTCTATATTTGGCAGATAATCACTTTTAATATTTTTTGCTTTTTCAGTATCATATTTAATATTTGAAATTATATAATCATAAATTACATCTAACTTTTCAATTTCTTTATCTTTATCTTCAGTAAGTTCCTTTGCTTTTTTTATTGCATTTGAATTTTCAGTGAAATTTACTAGTTTATTTGCATTGAGGAATGGTGAATTTTCATTGTTTAATTTAACATTAATATTAATAGTTTGTTTAGTATTGTATTTATTACTAACAATATTTTCATATACACTTACTTTATATTTTCCATCTCCCATTTGAAGGGGAAAAACATCATATTCTCCAGTGTTGCTTAAATCATATGTATATTTTTTTGAATCTTTTTCTATTATTACCTTTAGCTTTTTAGTGGTAGGAATTGTGTATCTAATTTTAATAATTCCATCTGCTATAAGGGAAGTGTCTATTTCTGATTTAGAATCTTTATATATATCAGCACCAAAACATAATGAGCTAAATGATAATAAAAATATAATAAATAATATTAATACTTTTAAATATTTCATGATCAACCACCTACCAATATATAATTATATTATTAATATACAAAAATTTATTAGTAAATTTTACCTATTAAGTTTAAGTTATATTATCATGCTAAACAATATAATGTCAACAAATTTATACAATTTATGATAAAATATTTTTTATATAATTATCATATAATATAAGCTTTAAATTCTAACATAATTGAATATTGACGCTATATTATAAATATGTTAATATAATCCTACTAACTAAAATTACTTAAATTCAGGAGGAATTTTGATTTGGAAGGCTCGATATGGGGTCCACTATTATTACAAATAGTATTAATTTTTATAAATGCAGTTTTTGCAGCTGCAGAAATCGCTATTATTTCTATGAATGATAATAAGTTAGCAAAACTAACTGCATCAGGAAATAAAAAGGCTATGAAACTTTCAAAATTAACGGAACAACCCTCGCAATTTCTTTCAGTTATACAAGTAGCTATTACATTAGCTGGATTTTTTGGAAGTGCTTTTGCTGCGGACAACTTTGCTGGAAAATTAGCTAACTTATTAATTAATGCTGGTGTAAGTATTCCAGCTTCAACATTAAATACATTAGCCGTAATAACCATAACATTATTGTTATCATATTTTACTTTAGTTTTTGGCGAATTAGTGCCCAAAAGAGTGGCTATGAAAAACGCAGAAAGATTAGCCCTAGGATTATCAGGTTTATTATTTTTAATATCTAAATTGTTTGCTCCAATAGTTTTGTTGCTAACTGCTTCTACAAATGGAATTTTAAGATTGCTTGGTATTGACCCAAAATCAGATGATGATGAAATTACTGAAGAAGATATCCGTATGATGGTAGATGTGGGAAGTGAAAAAGGTTCAATTAACCAAAATGAAAAAGAAATGATTCAAAATGTTTTTGAATTTGATAATAAGACCGCTGAAGAGGTAATGACACATAGAACTGAAGTTGTTATTCTTTGGCTTGATGAAACAGATGAAGAATGGGGTAATAAAATTGCCAGTCACAGACATTCAAGATATCCAGTGTGCGATGGCAGCGCAGATGATATTGTGGGTGTTTTAAATGCAAAGGATTATTTTAGACTTAAGGATAAATCACGTCAAAATATAATGGATAAAGCTATAAAACCTGCTTACTATGTACCTGAAACAGTGCGTACAGATATATTATTTCAAAATATGAAAAAAAGTAGAAATCATTTTGCAGTAGTTTTTGATGAATATGGTGGTATGAGTGGTGTAATTACAATGAGCGACTTGCTTGAACAAATTGTTGGGAATATAGATGATGACTATTTAAATCCATTAAAACCGCCTTTAATAGAAAAAATAGATGATGAAACTTGGAGAATTAAGGGTGGAGCCCTTCTTGATGATGTTTCGAAAGTATTAGGTAAAATGTTGCCTGATGATGATTTCGATACATTTGGAGGATTAGTTTTCGGATCATTAGGAATTATTCCAGAGGATGGTACAATACTTGAAATTGAGGATTATGGATTAAAAATTAAAATAACTGAAATAAAAGGTAGAAGATTAGAGACAGCCTTAGTAAGTTTGGTTAATAATACTTATGGCAATAAAGATGATGAAAAATAAGGACAGTATAAACTGTCCTTAAGTTTATTTTAAGATGACAATTGTATGATTAAATAAGTTTAAGATTAGGAGGACAAATGATTAATACAATAAGCAGCAAATTACTTATGCTTCCTGGAATTTTGTTAGCTATTTCAATACATGAATTTTCCCATGGTTATGCAGCGGTTAAGCTTGGGGATAATACTCCAATGCTACAGGGAAGACTTACATTAAATCCATTAAAACATATAGATCCAATTGGGTTTTTATGTTTGCTTTTCATAGGATTTGGATGGGCTAAACCAGTAATGATTAATTCAAGAAATTTTAAAAATCCAAGGAGAGATGACTTTATAGTTTCCTTAGCAGGACCTTTATCTAATTTTTTAATGGCATTTATTTTTGTTGGTTTAATGAAGGTTGTAATAACATTTATGCCGAATTCCTTATTAAAAGGAGTAGTGTTAGATGTTTTTAGAGGAACAGTATCTATTAATCTTGTATTAATGATATTTAATTTACTCCCAATACCTCCTCTTGATGGACACCATATATTAGGAAGTATAGGGGGAAGAACTGTTTGGAATTTCTATCATAAATACTATGATTACCTTAGATTTGGTTTACTTCTTCTTATTATTTTTAATGTAATCGGGGTTATAATAACTCCACCGATTCAATTTTTGTATGGGTTTTTATTGAATATATTTTTTTAAGGGGTTTTTAATATGGGAAAAAGTGAAATTAGGAAATATATTTTAAACATTAGAAATAATCTAAATAATACTGTAGTTAATGAAAAAAGTAAAATTATTATAAATAAACTGATTTCATTGGAAGAATTTAAAAATAGCAAAACAGTATTTATTTATATGGACTTTAGAAATGAAGTTAGGACAGGTGAGATTATTAATTTTTTACTAGAACAAAATAAACGTGTTGTCCTTCCATGGACAGATACTGCTAATACTGAAATAGTCCCTGTAGAAATCAAAGATATGGAAAATGACTTAATCACTAGTTCTTTTGGATATTTAGAACCGAAAAAAGAAAATGTGATTGAAGTTAAAGTAGAGGAAATTGATTTAATAATAGTGCCAGGGGTAGCTTTCGATAAAAGATTTAATCGTATAGGATTTGGCAAAGGCTACTACGACAGAATACTTAATAGAAAAAGAAAAAACACTCTTGCAATTGCAATTGCTTATGAATTTCAAGTTCTGGAGGAAATCCCCTACGAAGAACACGACATTAAAATGGATGCCATAATTACGGAAGAAAATATGTATAGAAAAGAAGACTAATGAGTGTAGTTTCCCAATTTATTTGTTCGCTATCGTTCACATAAATTGGGGATTAGGGCATCTTCAGAATACGCCTTGAGAATGACAAAAAAGTTCTGGTCATTCATAGAAATTCCCTGCATTTTTGCATTCCTAACGTGCAATTGTAATAACATAAACCTTACTTATTCCATAGTCTAACAAGGCTTTTGAACATTCATTTGCTGTTGAACCAGTTGTATATATGTCGTCTACTAATAAGATCGTACTATTTTTTAATATATGATACTTTTTGGATTTTTTAATTTTAAATGCATTTTCTAAACTTCTTCTTCTGTCTTCTTTAGATTTTGTACTTTGTTTGCCTGTTTGTTTAATTCTGCTTATTCCATCTATAAATGTTATGTTTAACTTTTTAGCTATGTATTTTGCTATTAACTCAGATTGATTGTATCCCCTGCTTTTTAATTTTAAGGGGTGAAGGGGTACAGGAATAATATAATCAAAATTATTATAATCATTATCATTCATGTATTGAAGCAATGCATTACCAAAATACCTTAAATAATAAGGCTTATTATAATATTTCAAATTATAAATACCTTTTTTAATTATTCCTTCATATAAAAAAGGAGATCTTGATTCTTCGAAAAATTTTTCAAAAGAAATACAATCAGGACAAAGGTTAGTTGATGAACTGTAGTTTATTGGCTTACAGCATTTTATACAATAGGGTGGTATTATTTTTTTTATTTTGCGTTCACAATCTGCACAAATGTACTTATCATCAATTGTTTCATCATAAATATCACACATACAGCAAATATTTTTTTCTGGATAAATTAATTCTAAAAAAGATTCAATAAAGGTATTCACTTACATCACATCCTAATAACGTTTGATATTAATTGTTCATAAGATTGTATGAAAGAAGACAACCTATAATCTAAGGCTGAATATCGTTTATCTATTTTATTATTATCAATCATTACTTTAATGTATTTTTCGAAACCTACCAATACAACTAATTCTTTTGCTCTTGTTATAGCAGTATAAAGTAAATTCCTAGTCAAAAGCATTTGTGGTCCCCATACTATAGGCATTATTATTACTGGAAACTCACTTCCCTGGCTTTTATGAATTGTAGTAGCATAAGCAAGAATAAGTTCATCTAGTTGATTGAATGGATAAGCAACCTCCTTTTCGTCATCAAATTTTACATATAATTCTTGTTCATTATTATCAATGAATATTATATATCCTATATCTCCGTTATAAATTCCTTCACCAGTGATAGTCTTCCCATCAGCAAAATTTATAGACCATTCAGCTTGATAGTTATTTTTTACTTGCATCACCTTATCGCCAACTCTGTATACATATTTTCCAAATACTTTTTCAGTTTTATTTTTAGAAGGAGGATTAATAGAAGCTTGCAAGCTTTTATTAAGTTCAACTACTCCTGCTTCCCCTTTTTTCATAGGAGATAAAACTTGAATGTCTTTAATAGGATTGTATTCATACTTTGATGGAAGTCGGTTTTTATATAAATCAACTATTAAATTACGAATATTCTCAATATTATTTTCCCTCATTAAGAAAAAATCAGAATCTTTTTTATTGTAAATGGGCATTATACCTTTATTTATTTTATGTGCATTTTGTACAATCATGCTCCCTAAAGATTGGCGAAAAATTTTATCTAATTTAATGGTTTTAATTATTTGGCTGTTAATAATATCATTTAAAACATTGCCTGCCCCAACAGATGGAAGTTGGTCAACATCTCCAACTAATATAAGTCTAGTTCCTTTTCGCAAAGCTTTTAGCAAGTTATTCATTAATAATATATCAACCATAGACATTTCATCAACAATAACTACATCACAGTCAAGAGGTGAATCTTCATTTTTATTAAAACTAAGATTGCTATCATCTTCACCATAATCATATTCTAATAATCTATGGATAGTTTTAGCTTCCCTATCAGTGGATTCTGTAATGCGTTTTGCTGCTCTTCCAGTAGGGGCACATAAAAGTATTTTTTTCTTCATTTTTTCAAAAATTAAAATGATTGTTTTAATAATTGTTGTTTTACCAGTTCCAGGGCCTCCAGTTACTACGGTAACACCATTTATTACCGATTGGATAACTGCTTCTTTTTGCATAGGAGTAAGTTTTATATTTGATTTCTTTTCAATATCTTTCATGTATGGTAATACTTCATTTTCTGATAGCTTATAGTCACTGTTAGCTAAATTAATTAAATTTTTGCATACATTTACTTCTGCAATATGATAAGGGATGTAATATACTATCCTTTCATTATTAATGTTTTCTATATGTATTTTTCCTTGAAACGCCATATTTCTTATTTCATCTTCAATAACATCAGAATCAACATCTAAAATTTTTTGAGCACTATGAATTAACTTGTCATAGGGTGCGTAGGAATGGCCATTTGATGCAAATTCAGTTAGACAATATTTAATTCCTGAAGAAGTTCTGTATGGTGACTCTTTATCAACTCCTAAAGAATAAGCGATTTTATCAGCTAGTTTAAAACCTATTCCGTAAATGTCATCTGTAAGTCTATAAGGATTCTCAGTAATAAGATTTACAGTATTTTTACCGTACTGCTTATATATTTTAACGCCATATGCAGTGCTGATTCCTTTGTCTTGTAAAAACATCATTATTTCCTTAATATCTATTTGTTCAGCAAAGCTTTTGCTTATCATTTCAACTTTTTTTTCACCTATTCCATCTATTTCTGTTAATCTCATAGGATCATGCATTATAATATTAAAGGTGTCTTCTTTAAACAACTCTACAATTTTCTTCGCAGTATATTTTCCTACACCCTTAATTAATCCAGAAGATAAATAACTTTCTATTTGATCTATATTTGTAGGAAGAACCGAATTATATATATCAACATTAAATTGTTCTCCATATTTTGGATGTTTTATTTTTTTCCCGAAAACTTCTAATACTTCATTTGTAATATCTGTACCAAAGACACCAGTTATAGTTAATACTTCATTATCAGTTTCCATTATTGCCACAGTGTAGCCATTATCATTGTTGCGAAAAATTGTTTCTACAACGGTTCCTTTATAAGATTCCATTTCTAACATTATTGCTCCTTACCGATTTTTATAAGAAGATTTGATATATTTTTTAAATTATATCATAAATTTTAATAATGTAATACAAATTTTATGCTTTAAAGAAAATTTCACTTTAAATTTAGAGAAAAATATGATAGAGTAGGTAAATAAATATATTGATAAACATTAAAAATACAATGTAAAAGGGCATAATAATATTAAAATAAGTGATAATATAAGTTAAGAAAGGGATATGAAATGTCAAAGGAGAATTTTATTAAAAGTGCTGCAATATTAGGTGTAGCTGGTTTTATAGTAAAAATATTAGGAGCAGTATACAGATTACCATTAACAAATCTTATTGGTACTGAGGGTATTGGTTATTATCAACCGGCATATAATATATATAATCTTTTACTAGTAGTTTCTCTGTCGGGATTTCCAACAGCGATTGCAAAACTTGTATCAGAAAAAAGAGCACTTAATAATTATGAAGGAGCATACCAGGTATATAAAGTATCACGTTGGGGATTATTTATTATTGGATTTGTTTCTTCCATATTCGTTTTTATATTTGCAAAACAAATTGTAAACTTCATAGGATATCCAGGTTCTTATTATTCAATGATAGCATTAGTTCCTGCATTATTTGCTGTACCATTATTATCATCATACAGAGGTTTTTTCCAAGGCATTCAGAATATGACACCTATTGCCTTATCTCAAATTATTGAACAGTTATTTAGAGTAGCATCGGGATTATTTTTAGCTAATTACTTTATTAATATTGGATTAGAGGAGTCAGCGGCAGGTGCAACTTTTGGGGCATCAGTTGGAGGGATTGCAGCGTTAATAATAATAGTGATAATGTTTTATGCAAATAGGAAGAAATTTAAGGATGAAATAAAAGTAGCAACAAATAATAAAACAGAAAGTACATGGAATATAGTAAAGGGTCTATTGTATATTGCTATCCCAATTACTATAGGTGCATCAATTGCTCCTCTAATGGGTATATTTGATCAATATTTCGTTTCACTGAGGCTTTCTGCCATAGGATATAATGATGTACAAATAGCTGATTTATTTGGAGAATTAAGTGGTACAGCTCAAACTTTAATTAACTTTCCACAAGTATTTTCAACAGCTGTTGCTATGAGTTTAGTTCCAGTTATAACAGAATCTTTTATAAAAAGACAAAACAACAAACTCAATATAACTGCAAATGCAGGTGTTAGATTATCAATGATTATAGGATTGCCATGCAGTATTGGATTTTTTGTCCTGGCAGAGCCGATAATTGCATTATTATATCCTACAATAGGTGCAGCAAAGCATGTAACTTCAGGAGAACTATTGCAAATTTTATCAATTGGTTTAATATTTCTAACTCTTGTTCAAGCATTTACTGCTATATTGCAATCAGTTAATAAACAGTTTCATCCAGTAAAAAATTTATTTTTTGGCTTAATAGTTAAAGTTATTCTATCCTTCATATTAATCGGTATTCCATCATTGAATATTAAAGGAGCCGCTATTAGTTCCGTAGGAGCATATATTTTCGTTGCACTATTAAATTGGTATGATATTAATAAACATACATCTGTTAATATTAAACTCATAAAGATTACAGTAAGACCTCTAGCATCTACGGCTGTAATGGCTGTTGCTGCTTCATTATCATTTAGGATATTTAATAGTATAATTGGAAGTCAAAGGATTGTAACTTTATTGTCTATAGCAGTTGCAGGCATTATATATGTAATATGTTTATTCCTGACAGGTTCTATTACACAGGATGATTTAAGTTTAATACCAAAGGGAGAAAAACTAAGGAAATTTGTGAGGAAATAATAATGAATACTATACAAATAATCGGGATGGGATCTGGAAAATTGCATGATTTGACACTGAAAGCATTTAATGCTTTAAATGAAGGTATCCCTAATTATTCAAGAACCGACAGACATCCGATAATTAATGAAATTAAGGATAATAACATTGAAATACATACATTTGATGAATATTTTGAAAAATATGATACTTTTGAAGAAATTTATAATAATATTACAATAAAAATTATTGAATTATCTGAAAAGTATGGTAAAATAAATTACTGCACTGCAGGAAGTCCATTTTATAGTGATATTGTAACAAAAAAGCTTATAGATGAATATAAAGATAAAATTAATATCATAATAATTGATGGGATGAGTTTTCTGGATAAATGTATAAAATTATGTGGAGCTTCCGATTATAAAAGTATAAAAATTTTAGATTCTCTTGAAGTTGATGAATTTTCTTTTGATGTTAATTCAATAAATATTATAACACAAGTTTATGATGAAGAAGTAGCATCACAGCTTAAAATTAAGCTGATGGAAACATATTCAGATGATTTTATGGTACAAATAATTGACGTATTAGACGAAACTGTTAAAAAGATACCCTTATATGAGCTGGATCAAGAAAAAAAATATGGATTTTCAACATATTTTTGTATTAATTCTATTGAAAAATCTAAAAAGACAGTGTATAATATAAACAATCTTTTACAAATTATGAAAATTCTTAGAGGCCCTGAGGGTTGTCATTGGGATAAAAAGCAAACTCATAAATCATTACGTCAACACGTTATTGAAGAAGCCTATGAGGTTGTAGATGCAATTGACAATGAAGATATAGATAATTTAGTAGAGGAATTGGGAGATTTACTTTTGCAAGTAATTTTTCATTCACAAATAGGTAGTGAAGAAGGTTATTTAAATTTCAATGATATTGTTACGAGAGTATGCAATAAAATGTATTCTAGGCACCCTCACGTTTTTGGCAATGAGAAGGCTAATACATTAGATGAAGCTTTAAATAGTTGGGAAAAAGCTAAACAAAAGGAAAAAAATACGAATACATATACAGAAAACTTAAAAAATGTATCTAAATCGTTGTCTCCTCTTAGCAGGAGCTATAAAATTCAAAAGCGAGCTGCTAATGTAGGCTTTGATTGGCCTAATGAAACAGGAGCATTAAATAAAATTAAAGAAGAGCTCTTTGAATTTATAGAAGAATATAAAAATATGGACTTCAATAAAATGGAGAATGAATTTGGGGATTTGCTTTTTGCTATGGTAAACTTTTCAAGGTTTATGAATATTAATCCAGATGTAGCATTGAATAAAACAATAAATAAATTTATTAATAGATTTGAATTTATTGAAAAAAATTCCACAAAAGATTTAAAAGAAATGACTCTTCAAGAAATGGATGAGTTATGGGAAAAATCAAAGATTCCTTATGGAATTTAGATAAATTAAATTTTTTTTACTAAGGAGGTAATATTGTGAATAAAGCTGAATTAATTGCTAGTGTTGCAGAAAAAACTGGTTTTACAAAAAAAGATGCAGAAAAAGCATTAAATGGATTTATGGAAACTATAAAAGATGAACTAGTTGCTGGTGGTAAAGTTCAACTAGTAGGTTTTGGAACTTTTGAAGTTAGAGACAGAAAAGAAAGACAAGGAAGAAACCCTAGAAACCCTAGTGAAACAATTGATATTCCAGCATCAAAGGCTCCTGTATTCAAAGCGGGAAAATCTTTAAAAGAAGCGGTAAATAATTAATTGTTATAATTAAGTATGAAATATTTATAATAGAATATAGTATAACATATAATTATAATACAATATTTTACAAATTGTTTGCTTAAAAGCCGTATTAGATGGAAATTGTCGAAATCTATGCGGTTTTTTTTGATTATTTTTGTTGACATTACAAATTACTGGTAGTATAATCCTAAATGCAAGTAATTTGCATTTAGGAGGATATATGATAGATATTATTATTGATACATTGCTGGATTCAATTAGGACGCTGCCATTTTTATTTGCAGCTTATTTGTTTATTGAGTATATTGAGCATAAATCATCAGATAAAATAATAAATGTACTTAAGAAGTATGGTACATTTGGAGGAGCTTTATTAGGTTGTATCCCTCAATGTGGGTTTTCAGTAGCAGCATCCAATTTGTATGCAGGAAGAATTATTACTAAAGGTACTCTTATAGCAGTATTTATTTCTACTTCTGACGAAGCAGTACCAGTTTTGTTATCTAGTCCAGGTAATTTTGGAACTATATTAAATATAATAGCTTTTAAAATTGTTATTGCACTTATTGCTGGGTTTTTAATAGATTTGATTTTAAAAAAAAATGTAAATAATAAAGTATATGAAAATTACAACAGCAATAATGCTATGAGTCATATGTGTTCAGATTGTGGTTGCAATGATCATAGCATACTAAAACCAGCAATAAAACATACACTTAGCATATTTGTCTTTATGATATTAACTACATTTATTATAAACCTTATTATAAATTCTATTGGTGAAGAAAATTTATCAACGTTACTTCTATCAAATAGTATTTATCAGCCAGCAATTGCAGCAATTATAGGTTTTATACCTAATTGTGCATCTTCAGTAATTCTAACGCAATTATATTTATCTGGAGCCTTAAGCTTTGGATCAATAATAGCAGGCTTAAGCACAGGGGCAGGTGTTGGATTGTTAGTGCTATTTAAAGCCAATAACGATGTATTGGATAATATTAAAATTATTGTTTATATGTATATAGTAAGTGTAATTTCAGGAACACTAATTCAATTAATTATATAGAGGTTAGTTATGATTGAGGATTTGCTTAAAAAAGCATTATTAAAAAATACTAAACAGAGACATATGATACTATCAATAATTAAATCTGAAAAAAAGCCTGTTACAGCTGAAGAAATTTATATTAAACTTAATAAAAATAAAGGCAATATAAATTTATCTACGGTTTATAGAACATTGAATATTTTAAGTGAAAAAAATATTCTATTAAAAATACTTAAGGAAGATGGAACTGCTTCATATCAAATAAATGATAATCTACATAACCACTATATAACTTGTTATAAATGCCATAATTCAATTCTTATCGATAAATGTCCTATAAAGGATTTTAGTGAAAAAATAAGTAAGGATACTGGATATGTTATTACAGGTCATAGCCTCCAGTTAACAGGATTATGTCCAAAATGCTCTAAACATGTAAATAATGACTAAATGTATTAAAAAAATCTTGGGCTAAATTTAGAAATTAGCCCAAGATTTTTTCTGCTATAGCTTTACCAGTATCAGTAGCTGCAATACCACCTTTAGCAGTTTCTTTAAAATCAGGATGCATTGCTATACCTACGTTAAACATTGCTTCAACAGTTTCATCAAAACTAACTATACTTTTTATGCCTGATAGGGCTAACTCTGCAGATGTCATTGCATTGACTGCTCCCGAAGAATTTCTTTTAGAGCATGGTGATTCTACTAATCCTGCTACTGGGTCACATATAAGACCCATAATGTTTTTAAGGCAAATCGAAGCAGCAGTTAGTGACATTTCAGGTGAACCACCTATCATTTCAACAATTCCTGCAGCTGCCATAGCGGCTGCTGATCCACATTCAGCTTGACATCCTCCTTCAGCTCCTGCTACTGTAGCATTTTGAGTTATTATCTTGCCAATGCCTGATGCAGTAAGTAATCCTCTAATTAGAATGTCTTCACTTAATTGAAAATCTTCCGATACTGTTATTAAAGATGCGGGTATTATCCCGCTGGAACCTGCTGTAGGTGCTGCACAAATTCTTCCCATTGATGCATTGTGTTCAGAACATGCAAGAGCTCTTGTCATAGCTTTATTAATACTGCTACCACAAATTGTTTTGTTATTGTTCATGTAAGCCTTAAGTTTTTTTGCTTCTCCACCTATAATATTTCCCATTGTATATTCCGTTTTATTTTCATAACTTTCTATGGAGTTTTTCATTACCTTTAAAATTAATTTCATATTGCTGATAATTTTATTTCGATCAACGTCTGTATTTTCTATTTCATCTAAAATAACTATTTCTGATATAGGTAAATTAAGTTCTTTGCATTTTTCTAATAATTCCTTGCCGTTATTATACATTTATTTCACCGCCTTTTATAGTGCCAATTTTAATTACCGTAGTTACTATTTCTAGTTCTTTAATTTTATTAATTATATCATCATTTACATCACCGTCAGTTTCAATAATCATGGTTGCTTCTTTTCCTTTCGATTTTCTGCTCACATTCATGGTTGCAATATTTATACCTTCTTGTGATAAGATGCTTGAAACACTGGTAATTACACCTTTAACATCGGGATAATTTATTATTAGTGTAAAGTAGTCACTAGTAAATTTAACTTCATATCCATTTATATTAGTAATTAATACTGCACCACCTCCAGTTGAGGATCCCATAATGACAGTTTTTGCGCCTGATTCATTTTCAATTTCAAATTTTACTGTATTTGGATGAACTGGACCTAAATCTTGAGGAATAAACTCATATTTTAAATTAATTTTTTGTGCCAATTCAAAAGAATCTCTTAATTGTTCATCATATGGATCGAGTCCCATGATACCAGCTAATAGAGCTCTATCAGTGCCATGACCCTTATAAGTATGCATAAATGAACCATGAAGATAGAATTTTACTTTTACTATATTTTCACCTGCTATTGAAGAAGCTATTTTAGCTAATCTTGCAGCTCCAGCAGTATGGGAGCTTGATGGACCAATCATTATTGGACCAAGAACATCAAAAATACTGTTAACTTTTTTCATTCATAGATACCTCGATTAATTTTTCTATTTTATTATAATATTTATATTATTATTATTATTAATTTTTTAATATTTAACAAAAAAGGCAATATTCAATATTATGGGAATATTACCTTAATCTTAAATCTCTAATATGATATTTTTATAAATAACAGTAACTTTGCAGCAATTCTGAGCCGTAGATGAAGAATCTCGTTTTTTTACTAGGATGATATAATGTGTAATTTTTGGTTATAATTACTTTATTTCATTAATTAAAATCTACTAGTTAAATCTAATACTCTATTCCTTAATTTATCTTCTGTCTCTGCTTTACTTAATGCAATGTCTATAATTTCAGCTAGCTCAACCATTTCTTTTTCTTTCATACCTTTTGTAGTAACTGCTGGAGTACCTATACGAAGTCCGCTTGTTATAAATGGACTTTGGGGGTCAAAAGGAATTGTATTTTTATTAGTAGTAATGTGAATATCATCAAGCATTCTTTCTGCTTCTTTTCCAGTCAATCCTTTATTTCTAACATCAACAAGCATTAAGTGATTATCGGTACCACCAGATACAATTCTTAACCCTTTTTTTATAAGTTCGCTGGCTAACTTTTTAGCATTGCTCAATACTTGTTGTTGATAAATAAGGAAACTATCATCCATTGCCTCTTTAAAACATACAGCTTTAGCAGCGATAATGTGCATTAAAGGACCGCCTTGAATTCCTGGAAATATTGCTTTATCAATTTGTTTCGCAAATTCTTTTTTACAAAGTATTAATCCGCCTCTTGGGCCACGTAATGTTTTGTGGGTAGTAGTTGTTACGAAATCAGCATATTCAACTGGGTTTGGATGAAGTCCTGCTGCTACTAGTCCTGCAATGTGAGCCATATCTACCATGAAATATGCTCCAACTTCATCAGCTATTTCTCTAAATTGTTTGAAATCAATAAATCTAGAGTATGCACTAGCACCTGCAACAATTAGTTTTGGTTTTTCTTTTTTAGCGATATCTCTAACTTCATCATAATCAATAGTTTCTGTTTTTTCGTTAACTCCATAAAATACTACATTAAAATACTTACCTGACATATTTACTGGACTTCCATGAGTTAAATGTCCACCATGAGATAAATTCATTCCAAGTATTTTATCTCCAGGATTTAATATAGAAAAATAAACGCCAAAATTTGCATTAGAGCCTGAATGTGGCTGAACATTAGCATGATCTGCTTTAAACAACTTTTTGGCTCTATCTCTAGCAAGATCCTCTACTATGTCAACATATTCGCATCCTCCGTAATATCTTTTAGATGGATAGCCCTCTGCATATTTGTTTGTTAAATGGCTTCCCATAGCTTCAAGAACCTTTTCTGAAACAAAATTTTCAGATGCTATAAGCTCAATATTTATACTTTGTCTTTCTTTTTCTTTCATCATTGCACTATAAAGCTCTTCATCAAATTCCTTAATAAAATCAAAATTCATATGTTCCTCCATAAGTTTATATTACTGGTATTCATTAGTTAACATTTGAGATATATTAAACGTACTTTCTTGGAAGTCTTTTACCTAAGTTTGTCAATACTTCATATGATATAGTGCCTCTCATGTTAGCAACATCTTCAGCAGTCATTGCTCCATCAGTTCCATCTCCATATACAATTACTTCATCACCTATTTGAGGATTATCAACATTAGTTAGATCTACCATGAATTGATCCATGCAGACTTTTCCAAGTATATTACACTTAGTTCCTTTAATAACCACATATCCTTTATTTGATAATAAACGGGAATAGCCGTCAGCATAGCCTAATGGAATTGTGCCTACAACAATTTTTCCAGTTGTTTTATACAAATGTCCATAACCAATTCCTTCTCCAGCCTCTAGTTCTTTTACATTAGCAAGTCTTGCTTTTAGTGTTACACATGGTTTAAATATATATTCATTTTTATTTACTTCATCAGATGGATAAAATCCAGAAAGAATAATTCCAGGACGTACCATATCAAGGTAATATTCAGGTAAGTCAATTATAGCAGCGCTGTTTGCAATATGTTTAATAGGAATATTTATATTTCTTTTTTCAAGCATTTCCATGAAATTTAAATATCTCCTAGCTTGTTCCTTAGCAGCTGATTTATCTTTTTCATCAGCTCTTGCAAAATGAGTATATGCTCCTGTTATTTTTAAATTTTTCATTTCATTAATTTTGGCTACTATATCTGCATTTTTTTCTGTAGGTAAAAATCCAAGTCTATTCATTCCAGTTTCAACTTTGATATGAATATTAGCAGTTTTGTTTAGACTTCCAGCTACTTCGTTTAATTTTACAGCATGATTATAATTATATATTGTTAATGTAATGTTATTATTAATGGCATCATCGAAAAATTCTTCAGTTGTATAACCTAGAACTAATATATCTTTTTCTTTTATTACTTCTCTAAGTTCTAGTGCTTCTCCTATAACGGCCACAGCAAGCATATCAACGCCATTTTCTACATACATTTTAGATAGTTCTATCGCTCCCATACCATAACTATCAGCTTTTACTACTGCACATATCTTTCTGTTTGGACCAACGGCTCTTCTAACTTCCATAAAGTTATGAATTGCTTTTTCTCTGCTGATTTCGACCCAGGCAGGTCTTAATTTTTCATTCATTTAATACTTCCTCCCGTTAAAACTCAATATTTGAACAACATTAAATAATTAATGAAGTTTAGTTTCTGAAATGATTATATCAAACCAAAATAATTAAATCAATGTATTCATAAAAAATATTTGAATGTATATTGTATTTTTATAATTATATAATAAAAATATTTATTTACTTTTAATACATTTTTTATTATTATATTAAGGCATAGTGAAAGAAAGTATTAAATATAAAGATATAAGGAGTAAAAAGTTGAGTATTTTAGATGTAAAAGATGTAACACATGGCTTTGGAGCAAGGGCTATTTTAGAAAATGTATCCTTTAGATTATTAAAGGGCGAGCATGTTGCTTTAATAGGCGCAAATGGTGAAGGTAAATCAACATTCTTAAATATTATAATAGGCTCTTTAATGCCAGATGAGGGTACGGTAGAATGGTCAAAACGTGTTACAGTTGGATATTTAGACCAACATTCAGCTTTAAAAGCAGGTACTACTATAAGAGAAAATTTAAGATTAGCATTTGATAAACTATTTAATATGGAAAAGGAAATGTTTAAGATTTATGAAGATATGGCAGAAGCAAATGAAGATGAAGTAAGCCGTATGATGGAAGATGCTGCAGAGATACAAACTATTCTCGATAGCAGCGGGTTCTATTTTATAGATACAAAAATTGATGAAATAGCTAATGGATTAGGTTTATTAGAAATTGGTCTTGGCAAAAAGGTGGATGAATTAAGTGGTGGTCAGCGTACAAAAGTATTATTAACAAAGCTATTGCTAGAAAATCCGACTATATTGTTACTTGATGAACCAACAAATTATTTAGATGTGAACCATATTGTTTGGTTGACTAATTTCTTGCAAAATTACGAAAATGCCTTCATATTAATATCTCATGATGTTCCATTTATTAATAATGTATGCAATATTATATATCATGTAGAGAATTGTAATTTAACTAGATATGTAGGGAATTATGATGAGTTTAAAAGAATATATGAACTAAACAAACAAAAAGCTGAAAGAGAATATGAAAAACAACAAAAAGAAATTGATAGGTTAGAGGATTTTATTGCAAGAAATAAAGCTCGTGTTGCAACGAGAGGCATGGCAAACAGCCGTATGAAGCAGCTAGATAAAATGGAAATATTAGAGAAGCCTAGGGAGAAACCAAAACCTTCATTTAGGTTTAAGGAAACAAAAGCGCCAAGTAGATTTTTAATTGAAGCAAAAGATTTGGTTATAGGTTATAATGAACCTCTTACTAAACCAATGAGCTTTGTAGTTGAAAGAAATCATAAAATTGCATTGCGTGGGGTAAATGGTCTTGGAAAATCTACATTGCTAAAAACACTATTAGGAATAATTCCTCCTGTTAGCGGCAGCGTTGAATTTGGTGAAAATGTAGTATATGGTTATTTTGAACAAGAAGATTCTAAAAATAATTCGAACACAGCTATAGATGAAGTTTGGAATGAATATCCATCTCTTACTAATCATGAGGTTAGACTTGAACTTGCAAGATGTGGTTTAACCACGGAAAATATTATGAGTATGATGAAGGTTTTATCAGGGGGAGAAAATGCTAAAGTTAGGTTATGTAAAATCCTTCTTAAGGAATTAAATTTATTAGTTTTAGATGAGCCAACAAACCATTTAGATGTAGAAGCTAAAGGTGAACTTGAAAAAGCCCTTCGTGAATTCAAGGGAACAGTTCTTCTTGTTTCCCACGAACCTCTTTTCTATGAAAGTTTCATATCGGATGTTTGGAATATTGAAGATTTTACAACGAAAATAGTATAAATAAATACATGAATGCAGAATGTTGGCATCTTCAAGCTTCACCTTCAGCGTGACAGGATAGTTTGGTTATTTACAACAATGACACACAAATACTCAAGTTTTATAATAAAAAAAGGGCTCTGCCCTTTTTTTCAATTAATTCTGTATTAATTAAAAATTAGTATAACATCAACTATTCCATCAAATGAGCCATAAATGTCATAAAGCTGTGCTTTTGAACCAGGAACTAGATCTTGTTTTGAACCTGATTTTACACTATAAATATTGCCTAGTGAGTTTATTGTGCATATATATACTTTCACATTTGACGAATATTCCATATAAGTTATACCATCAATTTGCAGCTGGTTAGAATATATTGCACTTATTTTTATTTTATCTGTTTCAGGAGTTACTTTTGTTATGCTTGTAATTTTATCATCACTTACAACTACTTTTACATAAGAGTTTAATTTAGATGAAATTGTTTTGCCCGTTGCAGAAGAACTTGAAACATAGTAGGATCCGCTTTTATTGAAAAACTGTACTTGAATTGTCTTATTATCAATATTTTTAGTGCTTTTTATTATATCATAAATTGTTCCATTGAAGCTATTAGGTTGATCAATACTAAAATTGTTTTCTGTAATAACTTCTTCTTTAATTTTTAATCCACTTGTTAAGTACAAAACATCAGCATGCCCTGATGTAATATACGCTTTTCCAACTAAATAACTGTCTAATTCGTATGGCTTAAGCAATTTATATTTTCCATTTGTCTCATAAACAATAAACGAATTATTTGTTACTTTATATGTATTCCCAATATATTTTGTTGATTCATTAAAACTGTTTGCGATATATTGTGCAGGCATATAATCTATTATTTTTATAGATCCTTGTTTTACAGGATCAAATTTAATTATATCATTTTTTTTCAAAGAATTAATATATTGTTCAGATGAACTATGACTAACATAAGTTATTACACTTGAATTTCCAGCTAGCGTATAATTTTTTGTATTTCCATATTCGTCTAAAATTTTAACAGTTGCAAGACCGTTAGTACCACTTGTTGCATTTAATACAATTCCATAAGTTGAAGGTGGTTTGCCAAATTTAGTAATAAATAATTTTACTAAATTATTATTTTTATCTAATATAAATTTTACACAGTCATTAATGGATGCATTTTCTGTAAAAACAAAATTTTTACTTGGATTATATTCTTGGTTATTTACTGTATAAATTAAAGAACCGTTTATATTTTCAACTTTAGTTACTGTTCCTTGTATGTGATTTCTAACTACTTCTAAGGATAAAGTTGATTTTTTTGAATTGTATTCATCTGTTTCATAAAAATAAACTACATCATTTTCTCGTATTTCCTCTAGGGAAGTAGCATCTCCATAAACATATATTTTATTAAAATTAATTTGAGAGGATAATGAAGGTAAATTCTTATTTGCAATAGTTTTACCTCCATTAGTATATAAATCACTTTTACTCATCAATACTTCATCAGTTACTTTGTATCCTATAACGCCAATAACACTTCCGTCATATGTGTCTGTATCATAGACAACTTTTATTTTAGCATTTTCTAAAGAATTAAAGTTTCCAAGTGCTCCATTAAATACAATTGGTATGTCAGTTAATTTAAATGCTCTTACATTTCCAGGGTCATCCGTAACAAATAGTACTCTCGTTGATAATAAACTCGTTACAGTTCCAGAAAACTCTCTATATCTAGGATTAGTTATATAAACAACTTTACCATCATTATTATAATAAACATCCCATTTATTAAATAAATAATCTGTATAATTAAAGCTATCATTTAATTTTAGCCGATCCAGCCCTATTACTTCTGTTTTCATTGTTCCTACTAATGATAGAAGGATTTTATCGGTCTTTAATATACTGTTATTTTCCTTTACTTTTACTAAATTACAATTAAGTGCATTATAAAGCATTATGGAAATATCTCTTCTAGAAGCGTACTCAGAATTGCTGTTAATATTTTCAAATAGATTTAATTCTTTAGCTTTTTCATAATAATTACTTGGCCATTGTCCTTCCAATGCTTCATCAGAATAGCCTATTAATCTGACTATCATGGTTAATGCTTCATTAAATTTTATTTTATTATCAGGACCATATTCGTCAGCTGATATCCCTTTAACTATATTTATAGCATTTGCTAATTCAACATATTCTTCTGCCCAGTGGTCGTGCATGTCTTTGTAAGTTGAAGTCATGTTTTTGGAATATTCATTTAATCCTGCTGCAACAGTTATTATTTTAGCCATCTCGGCTCGGGTTACTGTATTATTAGGTTTAAACATATTGTTAGGATATCCATTAATAATTTCGTAACTGGACAATAAATTTACGGCTTCCTCTGCAAGATCACCTTTAATGTCGGAAAATTCTATTGTTGAAGAATAGGCTGTAGTCATTGAAAATATAGATATTAATAATATAATAAATATCAACAACTTTTTCATTTTATCACCTTATTCATATTATATTAAATATTTAGATATATAAAAATAGATAGTATTTTTATACTAATATCTTTGATTTAATTATAATATAAATAAATTTATACAGTATTACATTAAAATTACAATACTGCCTTTTTTCCCTGAAAACTTTGCCTTTCCTTTAAATTCCTATCAATTTCTGAAAGAACCTTAAGTTTGTTCAACGTCCATTTAGGGGCCACTAGATCTGATTTCTTGCCATCTCCAGTAATACGATGAATAACTATGTCTGGGTTTATAAGTTCTAGTGAGTCGCAAATAATGTTAACATATTCTTCTTGAGACATTAAATGAAATGACTTCTTTAAGTAATAGTGTTCTAAATCAGTGTTTTTTATTATGTGAAGCATGTGAAGCTTAATACCCCATACATTTAAATCTGAAACGTATTTTACTGATTCTAAAATTTTTTCACTAGTTTCATATGGAAGTCCAATTATGAGATGAACAACAGTTCTGATGTTTTTACTTTTTAACAATCTAATTGCTTTGTCAAATTGTATTAAGTCATAGCCTCTTCTTAAGAATTTTGCTGTTTTGTCATGTATGGTTTGCAATCCCAATTCTACCCACAGGAACGTTTTAGAATTAATTTCTTTTAAAAGTTCTGCAATTTCTTCATTTATACAATCTGGTCTGGTAGCTATTGCAATGCCCTTAATGTCCTTATTGTTTAAAGCTTCATAAAATTTTATCCTCAAGTTTTCAACAGTATCATATGTATTAGTATAATTTTGAAAGTAAGCAATATATGTACTGCTTATCCACTTATTTGACATAATTTGTTTTTGTTCTACAATTTGTTCTGTTATAGATTTATTTCTATCAGATGTAAAATCTCCTGAACCTCGCTCGCTGCAAAATATGCAACCTTTTTTTCCTATTGTTCCATCTCTGTTAGGACAAGTAAAATTGCCATCTATAGATAACTTAACAGTCTTTTCTCCGAATATTTTTTTTAATTCATAATTTAACGTATGATATCGTTTATCGTCCCACATATTAATACCTCATTTTAATAAATAAAAAAGTTATGCACAATTTAGAAATTACATTTTTTGAAGTTATGCACAGAAAAATAGCTTTTTTTCACACTTATCAACAGATTTATCCACAAATGTTTATAATTTTTATTATAGAATTTAATTTTTATAGAATATGATTATAATTATATCAAAATATTAATATTATTTCTATTTTTATATGAATAAAATAAATGAATAGGGTAATAACTATATTGATAATACTTTTTCAATCTTCTTCCAAACATATAACATCCCATAAAATAATTTTATGGGATGTATATCTCTTAAATTGAATAAATTTATTTAAAATAAAATTTCTTGTTTCCTGTATATTCTTCAACTAATCTTAAAGCTTCTCCAAATCTTTGGAAGTGAATTATTTCTCTTTCTCTTAACCATCTTAAAGTGTCTTTTACAAGAGGGTCATCTGTAAGATAAATTAGATTTTCATAGGTAGCTCTGGCCTTTTGTTCTGCAGCCATATCATTGTATAAATCTGCTATAGGATCTCCTTTCGCTTGTGTATATTTTGCTTCCCAAGGAACACCATCTGAATCTAAATAAAATGGACAGGTTTCATGATTCGCGAAATAACCTCCAAAACCTGCAGCAATCATTTCATCTTTTGTTGCTCCTTCTAATAACTTTTTAAACAATGTTGCTACCATTTCCATATGACCAAGTTCTTCTACGCC
>JAQVWY010000026.1:0-25132 GCA_028709465.1 Tissierellia bacterium
AAAAAAGAATTTTAAGTTTAGTTTTAATAGCATTATTAATACTAAATAGTTTTAGTTTTGTTCTTGGTGTTGAATTGATAGAAGATGCAGCTACTAAAATTACTATAATTCATACTAATGATACACATTCTAGGTTGAAAGGTACAGAAAAAGAAATAGGCTTTGCTAAAATTTCTACTATAATAAAAGAAACTAAAGCAGCAAATCCAAACACACTGGTTCTTGATGCTGGAGATACACTCCATGGAATGCCTATAGTTAATATAAGCAAGGGAGAAAATGCTCTTAAAGTACTAGATGCAGTAGGTTATAATTTCATGACATTAGGTAACCATGATTTTAATTATGGCAATGATAGACTATTAGAATTAAAAGATACGACAAAGGTTAAAATATTAAGTGCCAATGTGGTAGATGAAGATGGGAAACAATTATTCACGCCTTATGAAATCGTTGAATTTGATGGAGTAAAGATTGGAATATTCGGATTGACAACACCTGAAACAGCTTACAAAACAAATCCTGAAAACGTAAAAGGAATAACATTTGCTGACATAATAGAAATATCTAATAAGATGGTAAAAGAATTAAAAGATAAAACAGATGTTATTATAGCTTTAGCTCATATAGGTCTTGATGAGAGTTCAGTTATAACCTCAAAAACACTAGCGGAAAATGTAGATGGAATAGATATTATTGTTGATGGGCATAGTCATTCCACTTTAGAAACTGGATTACTTGTTAATAATACTTTAATTGCTCAAACAGGAAATTACGATCAAAATTTAGGCTTTGTAAATATAGAGGTTAAAAATGGCAAAGTAATAAATAAAAGTGCTGAACTTTTGACAGCTGAAAAAACAGCTGATATAGTTCCCGATGCAAGTATTGAAGATATGATTACAACTATTGATGAAGAAAACAAAGTTATCTTTGATCAAGTTGTTGCTAATACAGATGTACATTTAGATGGTATAAGAGAAAATGTTAGATCAAAGGAAACTAATTTAGGTAACTTGTCAGCAGATGCAGTAAGAAATGAATCGGGCGCTGACGTTGCATTTGTAAATGGCGGTGGTATTAGAGTTGATATACAACCTGGTGATATCACATTTGGCAAGATAGCTGAGTTATTCCCATTTGGAAATACTATTCAGGTGAAGAAAATTACAGGAGAAGATTTATTAGGAATGTTAGAACATTCTGTAAGTGGTTATCCTGCAGCCCAGGGTGCCTTCCTTCAAGTAAGTGGTATAACATTTACATTTGACCCTGCACAACCTGTTGGTTCTAGAGTTGTTGAAGTAGTTGTTGGAGACAAACCATTAGAAAAAACTGCAGAATACACCGTAGCAATAAATGATTTCATGTCAATAGGCGGAGATGGTTATGAAATGTTAGCAAAATATCCAGTAGAAGCAGAATTTGGTACATATGAAGAAGTTTTTGCTAACTATTTAAACACTAATGGTACAAAGGGTATAGAAGTATCTGGCAGAATAAAGGTGAAAGAACAGGTTGAACCTGTAGTTCCTGAAGTTGTTAAACCAGAAACACCAGAAATTGTAGAACCAGATATACAAGAAGTTGAACCTGAAGTTCCTGAAACAGTAATAGTTGATGAAATTAATTACACTGTAGTTTCAGGTGATGTATTATGGAGAATAGCTGTTAAGTATAATACAACATGGCAAGAACTTGCAGAATACAACAAATTATCTAATCCCCATTTAATATTCCCAGGACAAATAATTAAAATTCCAGTTGAGGTTATAAAACCTGCTGCATAAATCAATAAAAGGCGTCTATAATCAACATAGACGCCTTAATTTAGATTAAATACTGTAATTTCAGGTGTTGCCATAAATCTTAAAGGAACTTGTGATGTACCAATACCAACATTAACATACATGACAGTTTCCCTGAAGTTTTCAAATTTATATATACCGTTGATATATTTTTCTCCTAAGGGAGGCAACATATTTGCACTTAAAATTGGGATATTAACTTGCCCTCCATGACTGTGGCCAGCTAAAAACAAATCAATATTGTATTCTAAATACTTATCAATAATATCTGGTTCATGGCTTATAACTATATTAAAATAATTATCATCAATAATTTTTATTATTTTATCTTCATCAATATTTCCAAATATTGCATCATCCAGTCCTATTACATTAATATTATGTGATTCTATTTTTACATTATCATTAACTAATATTTTAAAATTACTGTTATCCATTATTTTTTTATATACTTTTTCAGCACCGCCTCCATAATCATGATTACCATATACGGCAAATTTACCTAGAGGTGCATTTATCTCACTTAAAGTTTCCCAAATTTTATTTATATCTCCCTTGTAACCATAATTATTATAATGGTCTATTAAATCCCCTGTAAAAATAACAATATCAGGATTTTGCCCATTTATGGAATCAACTACTTTTTTTAAATCATTTATATTAAAATAATCTGATATATGAGTATCTGAAAATTGAACTATCCTAATATTATCTACCTTTTGACTAATGAAATTTGAAGAAATACTTTCATAATTTATATTAAACTTGTTAGGTTCTATAAACCTAGCATGAATATAAAAAGCAACTATTATAATAAAAAGAACGGTAACAAATTTTATTATTTTTTTCAATTTAAGGCTCCCAAATAATTATTAACCTATGTAGTATATCAAAATTAATAAAAAAAATAAACTGTTGATTAAAAATTATACAGCTTATTTTTTACCTATTTCTTATCTTTTTTTGTTTATTAGCATTTAATTACATAATTCTTGTTTGTTCTTCATTACACAAGAATATTTCAACATAGTTTGTTAATAAATCTATATAATTAAAGGACATAACTCTCCTCAAACCTTTTTTTTCTACATGAACGGTAAAGATTGCAGGGTAAGTACCTGCTATTATGCCTTCGCTAATATGAGATTTATTTTTCCCCTTTTTAATCTTAAATACAATTCTTTCACCAACACAATCTTCAATTGCTTCTTTAACACTTAAAACTGACTTTGAAGTCAAGGAAATCACCTTCTATTCATATTTTTGGTGTATATCAGGAAATTAATTCTTATTAACTATATTATTACCTAAAGTCCTAAAATTATGTGAATTATACATCATTTCAAATTACAAGATTATTTACTTGCAAAATAATTAAAAATGAGCTATTATAAAAAAGCACATAAAGAAATAATATGGGAGGAAATGGATAGTAATGGACGAGGTCCCTAAGGTCAACACAATATATTATTACTACAAAAAAATTAAATACTTCTCTATTACCATCAAACTCACTATTTTTATTATATTCAATTTGGTAATGGAGAAAATCTATTATTAAATTGAGGTGAAAAATGCTTGATATATTCAAAACAATCGGTGACAATCTCTTCACATTGGAAGAAATAGAAGATGATACTTGGATTAATTTAGTAAATCCAACAGATGAAGAGATAACTTTTATTGAAAAAGAATTAAATATTGACAGAGATTTCTTAATTGCTGCTTTAGACGAAGAAGAAAGCGCACGTTTAGATGTAGAAAATGAGCAAGTATTAATATTAGTAGATACTCCATATGTTGAAAAAACTGATGAGCATATTATTTATGAAACCTTACCCTTAGGAATAATAATAACTAATAAAAATATTATCACTGTATGCTTAAAAAACTCCATAGTCTTAGACCAATTTGAAAAAAACAGTATACGCACATTTACTACTTTTAAGAAATACCGATTTCTATATCAAATATTATATAAAAATGCACAAAGATATCTTCTATACTTGAGACAAATTGACAGAATGAGTAATTATGTAGAAAAACTGCTGCATAAATCAATGAAAAACAAAGAATTAATACAGCTTCTTGATTTAGAAAAATCTTTAGTTTATATTACGACAGCATTAAAAGCAAATCAAGTAGTTCTTGATAAAATTTTAAAAGCAAATATAGTTAAAAAATATGAAGATGATGAAGACTTGTTAGAAGATGTAATTATTGAAAACAAACAAGCAATTGAAATGGCTAGCATATACAGCGGAGTATTAAGCGGAACAATGGATGCATTTGCTTCAATTATATCAAACAATTTAAACGTAGTTATGAAACTTCTTACATCTATAACTATATTAATGGCAATACCTACTATGTTTTCCAGCTTCTATGGTATGAATGTTGTTAATTTGCCATTTGGAAGCTCCCCCTATGCATTTTGGATAGTGCTGGGAATGTCAGCTGTAACTGCCGGAATTGTAGGATTCATTCTTGCAAAAAAAGACTTATTTTAATCATGCATTTCTCTAAATATTACGAGAATCTTATTATTTTCATAATAAACGAATAACACCCAATTTCATATTTAATTAATTATTAGAAATCGGGTGTTATTCATTTTGTATTTCAATTTCTGTTTTTGGGGGACTCACCTCTTTCGCTGTCCTATATATAAAACATTCATTTTACTAATCCCTTTTATTACTGATTATTAGCTATCTCATTAATTACTCATTGAATACTAATTTACTTTAACAATCTTCATTTTATCCTTTATGGATTTTTCTTTATTGTAACCTCCGAATATTTTTTTTAATCTAAAACTTTTTTATTAAAAACCTAAAAACCTTTAAACCTTTTTAAAATATTCGTATTCAATCAAGTTTTATTAAATTGGATAAAATCAGTAAAGATTTAGTAAAACTTATGTTGTACTAATAATATACCCCTAAAAAAACACATTAAACATATTTTTAGAAATTTTTTATAATTTTTTTAAAATTTATTTTAATTGTACTTTGTGTTCTTATATAATATAATGAAAATATTATACGAGATACTTGACTATCGCTCAGTATGGCACAAACAGATCAATACTATAAAGGAATAGAAAAGATGATAAAACTTTATTCATATGGAAAAATAAATTTATTTTTAGATATAGAAGGTAAACTTAATAATGGTTATCACCTAATAAAAACAGTGATGCAATCAATTGCTCTACATGATGAATTGATAATTGAAGAAATTTCTGATAATAAAATTCAACTTGAGTGCAATTATAAATATATTCCAACAGACAGAAGCAACACATGCTATAAAGCAGTTGAATTAATAAAAAATAAATATGAAATAAACAAAGGTGTTAAAATTTTTATAAATAAAACTATTCCTGTTGGAGCTGGTCTAGCAGGAGGAAGTGGTAACAGTGCTGCCACTATATTTGGACTAAATAAATTGTGGAAACTAAATATGTCCAAGGAAGAAATGCTAAAAATAGGATTAGAAATAGGAGCTGATGTTCCATTTTGTATTATTGGAGGTACTTATCTAGCAGAAGGCATTGGAGAAAAGTTAAAAAAATTAAATAATTTTATATGGGATAACATACTTATTGTAAAACCTCACTTTTCCATGTCTACAGCATTTGTTTACAAAAAGCTTACACCAAAAAATTATAATTTGTACAACATTAATAATATGCTTAAAAGTATTGAAAATAATGATTACATAGAAGCAGCCTCATTTCCTGCCAATTCCTTAGAAAAAGTTGTAGAAAAATTTTATCCAGAAATAAATACAATTAAAAATATAATGTACAAATATAATGCATTATCCTCTGCAATGACAGGCAGTGGTTCCGCTGTCTTTGGGTTTTTCCCAGATAAACAAAGTTTGAATAAAGCTTTTGAAGAATTAATTTTAAACTATCCCAAAACATTCAGAACAAAAACAATAAATAAAGGTATCGATTTAATAAATGATTAGTACATTCTTTATATGGGTATAAAGTATATATTAATTAAAAAGCAGAAAGGAAATTCTATGAAAAAAATATTAATATTATTATTTGTAATTGTAATTGTATTTATAACAATGGGATGTACCAACAAATACATTATTGAACCAAATAATGATGAGGTAGAAACTAGTGAAGATAAAGAAAAAACAGATAATGCTGAAAATTTAGATAACAACAATAATATTGAAAATAATTCATCCAAAGATAACGAAAAAATGCTTGCACCTGATTTTGAATTAGAATCTATGGATGGAACTAAACTTAAATTAAGTGATCTTAAAGATAAAAATGTAATAATTAACTTTTGGGCTACTTGGTGTGGATATTGTGTACTAGAAATGCCTGATTTACAAAAACTAAATGATAAATATAAGGATGAAGATTTAATTGTTTTAGCAGTAAATGTTGGAGAAACAAAAGAAACTGTCCAAGAATTCATAGAAGAAAATGAATTAAACTTAATAGTTTTACTTGATGAAGACAGCGCTGTTGCTAATAATTACGGATTGCGCTCATTCCCTTCTACATTAGCAGTTAATAAAAAAGGAGAAATAGTTACTGGTTATGTAGGAATGATGACTTATGACTTAATGGAAAAACTTTATGAGTATTTTAATCAAGAATGAAACTTGATGTAACATAAAGGAACGGGGACACACCTTTGCCAGTCTATGTAGGTCTAGCCGTAAAGGAATGTCCCCAATTTTTTGTGTTTAAATTTACTAGGAGGATTTATGGAAAAAGATTTAACAAAAGGAACAGAGTGGAAAACAATATTGTTATTTGCCATTCCGATTATGGGTTCCAATCTCTTACAAATTGGCTATAACCTAGCAGATAGCATTATAGTCGGTAACTTTGTAAGCTCCACCGCTTTAGGAGCTATTGGAGTAACAAGTTCAACCATATGGTTATTATTAAATATAGTAACTGGGATAGGGACTGGTACAAGCATAACACTATCACAATATTTTGGAGCAAAAAGAGAAAAAGACATTGAAAGCACAATTTCTACTGTACTTATTTTTTCAGTTATTACCAGTCTATGTATTACTGCCTTTTGCTTTATATTTGCAAGGTTTATAATATGGAATTTTCTTGGAACACCTGCAGAAATGTATGAAAATAGCTACAAGTATTTTGTAATATATGGTTCTGGAATGATTTTTCAAATGATTTATAATGTAGTCTACGGAATTTTAAGAGCTCATGGCAATTCTAAAGGCTCTTTAATATTTTTACTTGTTGCAGGAATTTTAAATGTTGCATTAGATTTGTTATTTGTTGTTGTTTTTAAATGGGGTGTAAGTGGTGCTGCATTGGCAACAATAATATCACAAGCAGGCTCTGCAATTGCTAGTGTTATCTATATGTGGAGATTATTTCCCCATTTGAAATTTAAAAGAAGTCAATGGGTATTTGAAAAAGAAAAATTAATCATCGTATTAAGATTAGCTGTCCCTATAATATTACAATCTTCTGTTATAGCATTTGGATTTATACTTCTCCAAAAACTAATAAACAGTTTTGGACCTGCAAGTATTGAAGGCTTCGTAGCTATGAATAAGGCAGAACAATTAATGCACATACCTTCTAATGCGTTTAATGTTGCTATTAGCAATTTCACTGGTCACAATATTGGAGCTAAACAAACAGACCGAATTAAAAAAGGTTATAGGTCTACAATTATCATGGGAAGTGCATTTTGTATAGTAATGGTAATATTTACATTCTTTTATGGCAAAAATATATTAAGAATGTTTAATATAACAGATGAAGCAATGATAAGAGGTTCAGAACACTTATACACAGTTGCTGCATTTATGATATTCAGCACTATTAATAACATCACAGGAGGACTATTGCAAGGAGCAGGCGACGTTAAAGTAACAACAATTGCAGGATTTGTTAATTTAACTATTAGACTTGTTACTGCTTATACTATGGCTACTACAGCAATTAATTTCCGATCAATATATTTTAGTTTACCACCTGCATGGATTGTTGCATGTCTCATAACAGTAACCAGGTATCGCAGCGGAAAATGGAAAACTAAAGCTATATCTTAAGTGAATGCAAATAATGCAGAGAATGCAGAATGAATAAACACATTTTATTTGTCATTCTGAAGACGTAGCCTGAAGAATCTCATTTCAATAAAGTGAGATTCTTCACCTGCGGTTCAGAATGACAAAAAACATGGTATCTAATGACAAAAAAACATGGTATCTATAGAAGTAACACAATATTGATAGAAGTGACACAATAGTGATTATTCATAAGTTGAGTTTTTCATAACAATGATAAAACATTACATCTTTGACTTTAGTTCTTGGATTAATAATGGTAATATTTCTTTGCAGTCTCCGACGATTCCGTAGTGGGCTACTTTAAATATTGGTGCTTCGGGATCAGAATTTATTGCAACAATGGTTTCAATATCAGCAAGTCCAGCGACATGCTGTATAGCTCCTGAAATACCTATGGCGATATATAAGTTTGGTGCTACTGTTTTGCCTGTTTGCCCAACCTGTTGAGAATATGGCAACCAACCTGAATCAACTACAGCTCTCGTTGCGCCAATTGCTCCCCCTAAAATACTTGATAATTCTTGAGCTAATTTAATATTGTTTGCATTTCCAATACCCTTTCCAACACTAACAATAATATCAGCATCAGTTATATTTGCACCTTGTTCATTATCTATATGTCTAATTTTTTGTACAAAGCTTTTAATTTGTGACCTAACAGGCAAAACTATTATTTTTCCTTCCCTATCATAATTTGGTTTCAATGATTTGAATACCTTTGGCCTGACAGTTGCCATTTGCGGACGGTTATCAGGGCAAACTATAGTTGCCATTAAGTTTCCTCCAAAGGCAGGCCTTGTTTGCAATAGTAATCTTTGTTCCCTGTCAATTTCCAATATCGTACAGTCAGCTGTAAGTCCTGTTTGCAATGTAGAAGAAATATGTGGCGCAAGTGAACGTCCATTGGAAGTAGCCCCAATTAAAACTATTTCGGGTTTATACTCCTCAATTAATTCAATCATTATTTCGCCATAAATATGATCATTGAAATCTTTTAACCAAGGAGCATCCATTAATAAAACTTCATCAGCACCATATGCAATTAGTTCTTCGCCTAAATGAGTAATATTATCTCCTAGTACAATTGCTGTAACATTAACGTTTAATTCTTCGCCTAGTTTTTTCCCTTGTCCTACAAGTTCTAATGCTACACCTTTTAATTTTCCATATCTTTGTTCTGCAAAAATCCATATCCCTTTATAATGACTTATATCTTTTTTTTCAACTTCATCTTTTACGAAATTAATTGCATTAAATTTACAGCTTGAAACGCAACTGCCACAAAGAGTGCAATTAGGCTTAATTTCTGCTTTTTTATCAATTATTTCAATTGCATTAAAAGGACATGCATTAACACATTTTTTACAACCAACACATTTATCTTTCATTATATTAATACTAGCCATTATGATCTCCTTATTTTACCTAATAAAATACTTGCTAATTTTTCTGCTTTTTCAGAACCTTCAATCATTTCATTATTTATATTATGAATTGGTATAAATGTTTTTCTAACTTGTGTTGGTGACCCCTTTAATCCTAACCTGTTTTCATCAGCCTCTACATCATTAAATGTCAATATCTCAACTTGTGAATCTTGAGCTATTTTCATTCTCTTTATTGAAGGTAGTCTAGGCATATTGATTTCCTTAACTACAGTTATTAACGCTGGCAAAGTAAGCAGTATTTCTTCATAACCATCATCGGTTATTTTCATGCATCTTATATTGTTTTCATTTATTTCTATAATTTTACTAATATCTGTAACATAGGCAATACCTAAGGTTTTGGCTAAACTTGGTCCAACTTGTGCTGTATCTCCATCTGAAGCTTGTTTGCCGCAAATTATCAAATCAAAATCTTTTATTTTTTTAACACCCAAACTCAATGTATAGGATGTAGCTAATGTATCAGCTCCAGCAAATTTTCTATCGCTTAAAAGAAATCCTTTATCAATACCTAAGGATATTGCTTCTCTTAAAATTTCTTCCGCAGCAGGAATACCCATACTTAATCCAATTACTTCTGCTCCCATATTTTCTTTAATTCTAACAGCTTCTTCTATGGCATAAGTATCAAATGGATTTATTATTGATTCAATATTTTCTCTAATAATTGTATTTGTAACAGGATCCATTTTAACTTCATTTGTTCCAGGCACTTGTTTAATACACACTATAATTTTCATAGAATTCCAGCCTCCCCTTCAATGTATGGAAAAATAGTCCCTCTATTAAGCAATTGTTTAGGATCAAATATTTTTTTTAGTTTTCTCATTTCATTTAATTCCTCCTCATTGTACATTTTTTGCAAGAAAGGAATCTTTAATTTTCCCACTCCATGCTCTGCAGACACTGCTCCTCCCATTGAAGCAATTTTTTCTGCCCAAACTTCATAAAGTTTTTTCCCAATATTATATTCTTCGATATTTCTAGGTATTATGTTCACATGTAAATGATTGTCCCCAATATGTCCAAAAATTACTGACTTTAGCCCTTTGTCTTTTAAATCATCATTATACATATGCATTACATCTTTTAGCCTTTCATTTGGAACAGACATATCAGTTCCTAACTTTGTGATTCTAGGATCTGTTTTTTTAATTTCATCTATTTTCATATTTACACATTCTGGACATGCATGTCTAAATGCATGGAGCTTTTCCAAATAAATAGGAGTTTTGGCAACCCATGTTGAGCTTTCATCTCCCCCTATTTCCATCATTACATTTCCAATTTTCTGAACTTTACTCCATACCTCTTCATTTGAATCTCCTTCAATTTCTATATAAATTCCTGTATGGTAACTTTCCTTAACTTCTTGTATTAAAGCAAAAGCAGGATTAATTTTTTGCTGCTCCCTAAGCATGTTTAATGCATTATGATTAAATAATTCTATAGCTGAGGGTTTAATATTTATAGTTGGAAAATCCTCTATTACCTTTTCTCCTCGCAATGCTCTAACTAAATCTAATGCTTTGTCTTCATCAGGCATAAACATAGTTAATCCCCAATTTACCGCTTGAGTTCTATTAAGTTCAATTTCTATTTCACTAATTACTCCCAATGTTCCATCTGAGCCTATGAACAAATCTATTAAATCCATATTTGGTTTACAATAATATCCTGCTGTATTTTTCTTTACATTGGGAATTGTGTAATTAGGAAGTATCCCTTTAATAATATTGTTTTTTTCAGTTTTCAGTTCAAATTTACCGTCATTAGCATAAACTTCTCCACGTTTCAATGATAATATATCACCGTCAGATAGTACTATCCTTATGGATTCTATATGGTCCCTAGTGGATCCATACTTAAAACTTTTAGCTCCTGAAGCGTTACATGCTACCATACCACCTATGGAAGCTGAAGTTTCTGTAGGATCTGTAGAATAAAACCATTCTCCTGGATCCATATATTTTAAAGCTCTTTTTGATTCTTCATCCCAATCATTTATAATAAAGCTTTTATTAGCTAAATACTTTCTTACTTCTATAAGCAATACTCCTGGCTGAACTCTTAAAAAAAATCTATCATTTTCCTTGTCATATCTTGCCCCAAGAACCTTGTTCATTCTGCTTAAATTAATTATATGCCCTCCATTAGGCACCGCAGATGCAGCCAATCCTGTTCTTGCACCCTGTGTTGTGATATGGATATTTTTTTTATTATTATCTATAATAGATTTCACTATTTCTTCTTCTGTTTTAGAAAACAAAATACTTTCTGCTGTGCCAATTTGACGAGATTCATCTCTAAGATAATCTCCAAAAATTTCTGCAAATTTTAATTGTTTCATTCTTGCCCCCTAATTCAATGTAGATTCTTTGTATTGTCTTGATTATTGTCATCCAAGGGAGATTCTTCACCTATGGTTCAGAATGACAATAGTTCATTTAGTTAACTGATTTAACTAGTATAATATAAAGATTATATTTAGTCAATATAAAATAGGTATGGGGACACACCTTTAAGATAGTTTGTCTATGTTTGTCTAGTCTTAAAGGAATGTCCCCAATTAAAAAAAGACACTTTAGTTAATACTAAAATGCCTCATTCTTTATTTTTATAGAAATTATATGGTCTTTCTAAATGATCGTACATATACTTCATAGCTTCTTTTGGATTCTTATCTCGTATGCATTCAAAAATTTTGTTATGATAATATACAGTAGTTTTACGTTCCTCTAATGGTAGACCTTCTATAATATCATTTAGTTGTTTTTTCATTAATATATTCAATGTCTCCATAAGCTTATAACACATTGCATTTCCTGCACATTTTACAATTTGCATATGAAAATCATAGTCTATTTTCGCAAATATTTCATAGTCATCATTTATATGAGTCTCATTTTTTTTAACAATTTCCTCTAATACTCTTAAGTCTTCACTACTTCTATTTGTTGCACCAATCTCTGCCATAGATATTTGAAGTGATCTTCTAAGTTCAAATAATTCAATGTCCTTAGTTTTTTCAAACATTAAAACATATATTAAAGGCATGTAGCTGCTTGTGCTTTCGGGCTTATTAATTCTAATTCCTTTTCTAGGACTTACTGATACTATTCCTAAAAATTCTAATACCCTTAAAGCCTCTCTTAGTGTTGGCCTGCTCACATTTAATATACTTGTAAGCTCTGGTTCACTATATAATTTATCACCGTATTCAATTTCGCCTTTATTTATAAGGTCTAATATGCCTTCAACTATTTGCATATATGCTTTTTTGCTTTTTATTGGGCTAAACAAATTCTCCATAATATTATATAATATCCTTTATACATTTGATTACGTAATCGATGTCGCTTCTAGTAACGCCTACATGTGTTACAAATCTATATTCTCCATTTTCAATTCCATTGATTTTAATGTTTTTTTCAAATAATTTATCCACGAAGTTTTTTGAAGAAATAATTTCTTCCCTCATTTCAAAGAAAACCATATCTATATCTAGTCTGCCAAATATTACATTTATTCCAGAAATCTTTGATAATTCATCTGCTAAATATTTAGCATTTTCATGATCTTCTTTAAGTCTTAATGTCATTTTTTCAAGAGCGATGATTCCTGCTGCAGCTAGAATCCCCACCTGTCGCATTCCACCACCCATTAATTTTCTTTTTTTCCTTGCTTTTTCTATGAAATTTTTTTCTCCAGCGAGTATTGAGCCAACAGGAGCTGCTAGCCCTTTTGATAAACAAAACATTACAGAGTCAGCACAATTTGCAATTTCTTTAACATCAACTCCTAGTGAGGTTGCTGCATTAAATATTCTAGCTCCATCCATGTGAACAGGTATCTTATGTTTTTCACCTACTTGTTTTATAGCTTTTAAATTGTCAATAGACATAACAGTTCCTACACTATGAGCATTTTCCACACATATTAGACCTGTTTCTGGTTCATGTATATCATCTACTCTTATTGATTTTTCAACCACATGTGGGTCCATTTTTCCGTTATCGGTATCTACTGTCCTCAATTGGACACCTGCAATTACAGCTGAAGCTCCAACTTCATGAACTACAATATGATTGTTTTTACCTATAATTACTTCCTGTCCTCTTTTTGCATGAGTAAATAATGCTAGTTGATTTCCAAAGGTTCCACTGGGAACAAATAATGCAGCTTCCATTCCAACCATTTCCGCTGCCATTTCTTCTAGTTTGTTTACAGTGGGATCATCTTGGTATACATCATCTCCTACCAAAGCATTAGCCATTGCCTCTCTCATTTCAGCAGTAGGCATTGTTACAGTATCACTTCTTAAATCTATAAATTTCATTTATTTTCTTCCTCCTATTGTTAATAATGCCGCTTTTGCTACATGAAGTGCTAATATTGATGTTGTCACAGAACCTACCCCTCTAGGAACAGGTGTAATATAACTTGACTTTTCCATACAATCATCAGTATTAACATCACCAACGATCTTTCCATTTTCATCTACATTTATTCCCACATCAATTACTACTGCACCTTTTTTTATGTATTGAGAATCAATCATATTTGCATTTCCCACAGCCGCTACAAGTAAATCTGCATCTTTTGCTATATTTTGTAAATCCTTAGTTTTAGAATGACATATGGTCACAGTTGCATCTTTCCTTAATAACATCATTGATAAAGGTTTACCTACCACAAGGGATCTTCCAATAATAACTGCATTTTTACCACTAATATTGATATCATAATATTTAATTATTTCAATTACTGCTGCTGGAGTACATGGCAAAAATCCTGTATCATCACCTTCCATTACTTTTCCAATATTAACAGGATTAAAGCAATCAATATCTTTTTCTGGACTTATAATGTTTTTAATAACATTTTCATCAATTTGCTTTGGTAAAGGTCTAAATACTAAAATTCCATGAACTGATGGGTCAATATTTGCTGATTTTAAGTTTTCTATAAAATCATTTTGACTTATATCTCTTGGTAAAGCTAATACTTCATATTCGATACCACAATCAACCATAGCCTTTAAAGCAGATTTTTCATAAGCTAAATCAGAATCTTCTTCTCCAACCCTGACAATTTTTATTTTAGGCTTAACACCTTTTTCTATTAAATATTTAACTTGTTCTTTCACATTTGCTTTAATTCTATCAGCAACAGGCTTTCCCTTTAATAATTTTTCCATAAAGTCTCCTAGTTTTTATTATTCATAATATTAATTACTTTTTCATAAACCTCATCTGCTGTTTGTGTACCTTTAATAATTTTGTTTTCTATTCTTTCCTTTAATTCTTTAACAAATATTTCATCTTCTATTAAGTTTACATTAATCAAAACATTTAAATAAGCACTGTTTAATGCTGCTTTCAGACATTGAACACCAACACCTATGTCACTTATCATTATTTTTGAAGAAATATCTACCAATTCACGATGAAGTATTATTGCATCATAACTAAACTCAATTATTTCTACTGGAGCATTACATGCCATTTTTAAACATTTTTCTAACATTTCATCTTTTAATTTCTTTTCTTCTTCTGTGTTATATGGCATAGAATATGCTCTTGACAGGGGTTCAAAATTTTCTGCATCTTTATCAATGAGATATATTAAATCATTTCTTAGTTTTTCACCTCTTTTAATTATATCATCATATTGCTTTTCATAATTTTGATATTTTTTCTTTCCAATTGTAAAGTTTGCAACCATTGTATTTAAAGATACTCCCAAGGCTGACACCAATGCAGCTGTGCCCCCGCCTCCTGGCACAGGCTTTTTAGATGATAATTCCACGGTAAAATCTCTGCAAGATAAATCTGATAATTTCATTTCACACCTCGATTTGATTTTTTATGCATCAAATATAGTATATACTATAATCTGTAATTATTATAGTGATAATTATAAAAATTAATTTATATCATCATTATATATGGCAAAATGTTTGTGGTCTTCCCATACCCCGTTTATTTCTAAGTATCTTTTAGAATATCCTTCTTCTTCAAAGCCAAGTTTCTCCATTACCTTTAAGGATCTTGTATTACGTGGTACTATATTAACTTCAATTCTATGTAAATCATACTCATCAAACATAATGTTAACGGTTTTCCTAATTGCTTCAGTCATATAGCCTTTATTTATTTCGTCTTTGTCTAACTTGTATCCTAAAAAACAAGATTTAAAATTGCCCATTACTATATTACTATAACACAGATTGCCGATAACTTTATTATCTTCTTTTTTTATAATCCAAAATCTAACTAATTTTCTTTTTTTAAATAAATTATATTCATACTTCATCATATCTTTTTGATATGATATTGTATAGAAATCATCTGGGTGACTTGGCTCCCATTCTTTTAAAAAATTATGATTTCTTTTATAATATTCTAATACTTGTCTTGCATAATTTGGTTTCAATATTCTTAAATACAATCTTTCTGTCTCATATCTCGTTCTATTATACATATTTCTCCTTCTTAAATTTAATAGTAATTAAATTAATTTTATATTTTAGTTAATCATAAGTCAACTATTTTGCTTTACCATGATTTTCTTTTGTGATATGATGGTGATAATCTAAAAAGTATGAGATCCTTCACTATCGTTCAGTATGACAAATTTATTGACAGGAGTGGATTTGAAAATTAGCAAAAGAAATAAATATCTTATATTTGCCATATTTTATATGTATTTTATCATGGCTGTCTTTGAGAGCTACAGGGGGAATTTTATACCCTTTTTCAAAGAAGAATTTAATACAAATAATACAACAATTGGCTTAATAATGATTATGAGCACTGTAGGAACTGTCATAGGAAGTTTTATTGCAGGTCAAATGTGTGAAAAGTTTGGTCATAAGTTAGTATTTATCATTGGAACTGCAATTTCAACTTCAGCAATATTTATAACTCCAATTATATCAAATATTTATTTATTAGGTACATTTTATTTAATATTTGGTATAGGTCGATCTACATTAAGTATTTCAATAGACTCATTAGTACCTGCTCTATCCATAGGCTTTGAAGTAATACTTATGAATTTGACGCATTTTATGTATGGACTAGGAAGCTTTATTGGCCAAGGACTATGTGGCAAATTACTGGTCGCAGGACTTACTTGGAGAAATATTTATACTTATTTAGGAATATTTTTTATAGCTTCAATAATCATGTCCTTACTTATGAAGATACCAAATATTCGGGTTCTGCACGACGCTGATGAAACAAAAGAAAGCGATTTAAGTGATTTTTATAATAGTCCAACAATGTATTACTTTGTTTTTACATTAGCTTTTATGCTGGTTTCAGAATCTATGATTAGTACATGGTTTATAAATTATATTAGATCTACTTATAATTTTGACCCAGCCAAAGCATCTAATTATGCTTCATTATTTTTCTTAATGTATGCTTTAGGAAGATTACTGGGTGGTTTTATAATTAATAAATTAAACGATTTAAGAGGTCTTAAAATATTTTTACTATTTGAAGCTATATTTATTTTTCTTGGACTTATCCTAAAAGAATCAGGTATAGTGTTAATATCTTTTTCCGGATTTTTTATATCTGTAGGATTTCCTACTTTAATGACTATTATCAGTAAAGTTTATAAGCAAAATTCATCTTCTGCCATAGGCTATATAGTTACATTTGAGAATATATTTTTTATAATTTTATTTTATTTAGTTGGAGTATTAAATGATTTAGTAGGAACTTATTACGCATTCTTCTTATCACCATTCACATTAATCGTCGCTATTGTTGGCCTAACTTTAATTGAAAAAAGTACAAATTTAACTAGAAAACACAATTAGATTAATAATTGTGTTTTTATCTTTAATTAACATTATCTCGTTTTGTGTTATTCTACATTTTAATTACTTTTTAAGCTTTCTATCAATGACCCAATTTTTTTAGAACATCTACCACAATTCTAACATCTGCAATATTAATTTCTTATGTTATAATTACAAATATATATATTAAAGATGTAGTCTTCTCTTCATTTCCTCTCTCATGCTTTCACCTTCAAATATTAAAATTGTAGATAATGAAATTATGCTTGAAACGACACAAATTAATGATGGAATTAACACATTTAACACTCCAGTCAAAATAAATATTATTGGTATAATTCCAAAAATCCCATCAATTATCAAATATAAAATATAGTCATTTAGTTTAAGTTTCATTATTTTTGATATGACAAACATAGAAATCATTGCAAAAACATAAACTAATGGAATTACATAATCAATTGACCATCCCTTCCATTTTGTTACATAATCCCAGACTACTACTGCAATGGAAACTATCACTACCTGATATATAATATTTTTAGGTATATTGTTTCTTTTATTTATGGCAGTAATTAAACTCACCCAAACTGATGCTAATCCACCAATTATAAAAAGAGACCAATATACATTTTTATGAAACACCGCATTTACAGCTATAGAAACTGATGCAATAATTATTGAAATTAACATCATCATTTTAAAAAACATGTTATATTCTTTATATATAAATGTAATTGGAGGAAATTCATCTTCTACATCATTATCTTGTCCAGACAAAAAATCCTGACATAGCGGACAAGTTTTTCTTTTACCTACTACATTTACTTTACATTTATCACAATATTTCATTATTCACACCTATTCATCATCTATCTTATTTGTTATTATATCTATTGGTATTCCTAAGGAGGTTAAAGTTCTAAAAAATCTTCTTTGAATATCTGTGCTGATAAATGCTGATGTAAAGCTTACACGTAATTTATCATCATACGAACAAATACAAGCTTGGAGCTTATTAGTGCTCACAAATATATCAAAGGAAGATATAAAAGGCTTAATTTCAGCAGGCATATCTATTTTCCCAACATTTGACAATGTAGATGTGTTGCTTTTATCAACAATATTGTTGGCAATCCTTAAAACTATATCCTTAATCTTCAAGGGAATAATTCTAAGTAAATAATTATGCTCTAAGGATGAAAGCAAATTTATTCTTTGGCTTAATTTTTCAGGAGTTAAATTTTCCTTAAAACAATTTTCTAAATGATTAATAACATCAACAAAATCTCCACTATAATCACTAAAATTATAATCTACACTTATAACTCCGAAAAAATTTCTTGCAGTTTCAGAATTAAAATATTTTCTTAAATTTACCGGAATACTTAATACAACAGGGGATTTTTTATGCCTGATTGCTATTTCTTCATTAATTGAACACATTAATATGGCTGCTAAAAAAATCGTCAACGAAGTATTATAGCTTTTAACTATTTGCATAATATCATCCACCGGCATTACGCCTTCTATAACTTTGATTCTGTATTCAGGTAGCCTGATTCCTCTTATTTGATATGCAGTAATTCTCTTTTTATTTTTAATACTTTTTTTATTAGTGTAATATCTACTAAAACTATCATCCATTTTTTGTGTTTTAGAAGCATCATAATCTAATATAGGAACATTGTCTTTAAATGCATCAGGATACTTTAAAAGAATATAATGAAATACCAATGTTCTAAGAAATTGAAGAGCTCCTGTTCCATCAGACAAAGCATGATAAATCTCTACGCTTATTCTGCTTTTATGATACATTACTCTAAATAGCAGATCTTTTTTATCTCGATTAAACAATGGACTGCAAGGAGGAGTATTCTCTTCTGTTACCATGGGCTTTATTTCGCTTTTCTCAAAATAATACCAAAAAAGTCCACTCTTAATAATAGATTTATATAAAGGGAATGCCTCAATTGTAATATCTAATGCTTTCTGCAAAACATCTTTATCTACTTGCTCTTTTAATTTACATGCAAATCTAAATACTTTTGTATCACTTTTCTTACTATTAGGCGGAAAAATCTTTGCTGCATTATCTAATTTGCTCCATTCTGCCGTTTTTCTTTTTTTCATTTACTTTCCTCACAAAGAAAATTATTTATTATATTATAGCACAGTTTTACTTGGGGAAATCTTGGAGGAAGGGCAAAAAAACCGTGCAAGCTGTCTTTTACGCGATATATTTCAACTTTATTGTTAGCTTCTCTCAATCTCTTTCCATACTCCTCACCTTCATCTCTCAAAGGATCATATTCAGCAGTAATTATTAATGTATGTGGCTGATTAGAATAATCATGTGATAACAATGGAGCCAAATATGGATTTTTTAAATCATCATCATTTTTAATATACAGTTTCATGTAGTCGCTAATCCTTTTTGATGTGAGTAAATAATCCGTACCATTCTCATGTACTGATGGAAAAGGTGAAGTTTCACTATGGTCATTATATGTGGCCGGGTAAATTAAAATTTGCCTTCTCACATTAAATTCTTTTTTATCACGAGCCATTAATGATAAAGCTGCTGCTAAATTTCCTCCTGCGCTGTCACCTATTAATGTAATGTCATCCTTGTTTACATGAAACAAACTCCCATTTAAAAATAGTAATTTTGCTACTTCATAACAATCTTCTAAAGCTGCAGGAAATGGATATTCAGGTGCAAGACGATAATCAACAGAAATTACAATGTGATTAGTTAGCCTTGCCATATTAGTACAAACCTTATTATAACTGTCAATATTTCCAGTAACCCAACCTCCTCCATGAAAAAACAATAAAATTGGATATTTACCTTCTAATTCGCATTCTGCTTCAGGTGAAAAAATTCTAACTGGAATTTTATGATCCTTTAAATAAATTTTATGATCCCATGTTTTATAAAAGGGTTTTAAATAATGTCTACGTGTAAAATTGACTAAATTTCGTTGTAATTTGTAATTCTTCTCAACATCAATTTCAGAATATGAAAGTGCTTTAAGAGCAGTTTTTACAACTTTATTAATTGCCATAAGATCTCCATATATTTTATTTTTTTAGTTTATTATATATATAATTTTTTCTTATGTCTATAATTCTTTTTAATTAGTATAGTTATTTGTATTTTTTACAGATATAATATGATGAAAACAATATTAGATATATTTATTGTATGAATGTAAGTCACAACAATATCTTATAAAATATGTCAATAATTTAAAATATTTTAATTATTGACAATTTTTTATAATATATTAGAATATTAATAAGAACCCCACCCAAAACGCAATCAAAGATTGCTGTTGGGTCCTGGGAACCTTATTGTATTCACAATAAGATTCAAAATAAGTTGAAAGGAGTATTAATATGCAAAAATACGTATGCGATGCTTGTGGTTATGTTTACGATCCTGAATTAGGTGATCCTGACAATGGTATTGAACCTGGAACTTCATTTGAAGATCTTCCTGAAGATTGGGTATGCCCATTATGTGGAGTTGGAAAGGATCAATTTTCTCCTGAATAGTTAAAACTGTTTCAAAAAGGGGTTGTCGGGAAATAGATAACCCCTAAAATTCTCATATATATTAGCTAATAATAGTTCCTCCGCCAATTACAACATCATCTTCATAAAATACGACTGCTTGACCAGGAGTTATTGCTCGCTGTTTTTCTTTAAATTCAACAAGTATTTTATCTTCATCCAGCGGAATTATCCTTGCTTCACTTTCTCCTTGCTTATATCTCGTTTTAACCGTTACATTCATTGGTGATTCTAGTTTTTCAATAGCAATTAAATTAAGGTCATCTGCAATTAAACTGCTGGATAACAACTCTTCTTTACTTCCAAGAGTAACAGTATTATTATCTTTATTTTTATTAATAACATATGTTGGCTGCCCAAAAGCTATTCCAAGACCTTTTCTTTGTCCAATAGTATAATGAATTATACCATTGTGTATACCTAAAACATCCCCATCTTTATTTATGAACTTTCCTTTTGGAGATTGTATTCCCATTTCTCTTTCTAAAAAGTTAGCATAATCTCCATCTTTTACGAAACATATGTCCTGACTGTCAGGCTTTCTTGCATTTATTAATCCTTTTTCTTCTGCTATTTTTCTAGCTTCAGTTTTTAACATGCTTCCTAAGGGAAGTAATGTTCTAGAAAGATCATATTGATTCAATACATATAGCACATAGCTTTGGTCCTTTGTTTTATCAACTGCTTTTTTTAGTAAATATCTTTTAGAACCACTGTCATATTCAATTCTCGCATAATGTCCCGTAGCTATATAATCTTTCTCCATAAGAACAGCTCTTTGAATAAGTTTGCTAAATTTAATATATCTATTACAATCTATACATGGATTAGGTGTATTTCCTTCTGCATAGCTGTTTGCAAATTTTTTCATGACCTCCTCTTTGAAGGAATCTCCAAAATTAAATACAAAATGATCTATTCCTAATTTATAAGCTACACTTCGAGCATCTTCCACATCTTCTAATGAACAGCAGGTTCTTGTTCTGCATGAAGTTGTATCAATATCTTCATTGCCAAAAAGCTTTAAGGTAACGCCACAGATATCATAGCCTTGATCCTTTAGCAAAACAGCCGCAACCGAACTGTCAACTCCTCCGCTCATGGCAACCATAACTTTTTTATTCATGTTTTTCTCCTATTCTAAAAAACAGGACAATATTTTGTCCTGTATATAAAATTCAATTATATTAAATATATTCAATATTATACAACTATCATTTTTCTTTGTCAATTATACAGTTAGTTTACATAGCAATACAATATGTTAACTGAAAGTATGCTTCATCCTGAACGATAGTGAAGGATCTCACCAAATGTTTAAGTGAGATTCTTCACCTACGGTTCAGAATGACAAAAAATTTAATTATTCATAACAATGACAGGAAATTTCAATTTATTTAACTAATTTTTCTCCAAATTTTATGCATCTTTCTAATGCTTCTTCATCTGGATTCCATAATTCTCTTATGCCTTCATTCATTACTTCAAAACCTGAATCTTTCAATAATTCATTTAATATTTTTACAGATTCGCCACTCCATCCATAGCTTCCAAAAGCTGCTGCCTTTTTCCCAGTAAATCCCAACCCTTTGATCATTTCCAATAAACCTGCACTTGCTGAAAGTATTCCTTTATTAATAGTTGATGAGCCCACCAAGAGCATTTTAGATTTAAAAACTTCGGTTATAAGATCATTTTTATCTCTGTGGGCACAATTAAATAGTTTTACCTCAACATTTTTATCTACAGCAGTAATACCTGCTGCAATTGCTTCAGCCATTCTTCTTGTGCAATTCCACATAGTATCATATATTATAGTAATTTGATTTTCCTGATATGAATTTGCCCATTCTATATATTTATTAACTATTTGTGTTGGATTATCTCTCCAAATAATTCCATGACTTGGACAAATCATATTTATTGGCAGATTTAAGCTTAATATTTCATTTATTTTATTAATTACGAACTTATTAAAAGGATTTAGTATATTTGCATAATATTTCATTGCTTCGGTATACAAATCAGCTTGATTTACCTTGTCATTATACATTAATTCAGAAGCAAAATGCTGACCGAAACCATCATTACTAAATAATATATTTTCCCCTGACATATATGTAAACATTGTATCTGGCCAGTGAAGCATTCTTGCCTCAATAAAAGTAAGTTTATTTTTACCTATATTAAGTGTGTCTCCAGTTTTAACCTCTACGAAATTCCAATTTTTATGATGATGACCCTTTATTACTTTGACCCCGTTTTTTGTACAATAAATAGGGGTATCTGGAATTTCTCTCATTAAATCGCAGAGAGCACCGCTGTGATCAATTTCTGAATGATTCATAATAATATAATCAATTTCTTTTAAATTAATTTCTTTTTTTAAATTAGAAACAAATTCTTTAGAAAATGGCTGCCACACTGTATCTATTAATACAGTTTTTTCATCCCTAATTAAATAAGAATTGTATGATGATCCTTTATGAGTTGAATACTCATCTCCGTGGAATTTATTAAGCTCCCAATCAATTTTTCCAACCCATGTTACAGTATCTGTTATTTTGAATGACATAATTTCCTCCCCATTGCTTTTTTAATTTAAATGTTTTATTATTATATCCTATAATTACCCATATATCAATTTTAAAAACACTATTTATTTGATTTAAATCAAAAGTTTTATTTCTTTTTTAGAGTATAATTAGTATATAATATAAATAACATGGGTAATTTTTATAAAAAATATTACTTTGCAATTAAGAAATAACAAAATTTATAACGGATGTTGTCTATGAAGTAATAAGTATCAAATAACATTATGGGAGAATCTATTAACAGATTTCCTTATTTTTAATATGTACATTTAATTATCTATATATAAACTTTTACAACTATTGTAAATTACTTAAATTTTTGTTATTATATATTAAAAATAATGTACCAGGAGGGAGTATGTTTTGTAGGCAATGTTCCGGTCATAGTCACGGTAATTTATGTATTGATAATATACCTCTGTTTTCTAATTTAACTGATCAAGAAAAAGAAAGTGTAATGAATGCTTCAGCCCATAAAAAGTATAATAAGGGTGAAATTATCTTTACATATGGGGATTATTTCGATAATTTATTCGTTGTAAATAGAGGAAGAGTAAAAATTTCAAAAATTTCTGTATTAGGAAAAGAACAAATCCTGCGCATTCTTGAACCTGGAGGATTTATGGGAGAGCTCTCTTTATTTAAACAAACAATTCTTAACAGTACTGCTGAAGCATTAGAACCAACAGATATTTGTTTAATACGAGGAGCTAAAATAAGAGATTTAATATTAAAAAAACCAGAAATTTCACTAAAATTTCTACAAAAATACTCTGAAAGAGTTGAAGAAGCTGAAGAGTTAATAGAACAAATTGGACTTCGTGATGTTGAACAACGAATTGCTAATTTTTTGTTGATGGAAATAAAAAAAATCGACGAAAATTACAATAAAAGCAAAGAATATGAAATTACTTTACCCATTAGCAAAGGGGATTTGGCATCATTAATTGGTACAACTCAAGAAACTTTAAGCCGTAAGCTTTCTAATTTTCAAGATAATGGCTGGATTAAACTAATAGGACAAAGAATAATAATTATAACGGATTTAGAAAATTTAGAAATGATACTATAGATACTATAAGGATATTAAAAAAGGGTAGGATTTTACTCTTACCCTTTAACACATTTTTTCTAATAACATTTACCTTTTAAGCTTATCCATAATTGCGACTGGATTTATGCAGAAATAACTCTTATTTTATTTTCTTTAGGTAAACTCTTGTTTATTTCCAAAATTCTATCAATATCACGGGCAAGAAGTTTAAAATCATATTTAAAATTATTATTAGCATCATACGTGCCTAAATCACCCGCAATATAATAAAGGTCAGCTTATAATTCACCACTTCATTATGAGGTTTATTTTCATCTGCAAAATTTTTATTAGTTATGCTTGTTTCATTTTCATTATTTTGCAAATTTGGTTTTTCTGTATTCATTGTTGAAATATTGATTGTAGATTTCCCTTCTGAAGAAATATCTGCAAAGTATTTTGACCCCTCTTCCAATTGATAATCAGCAAAAATATTATATAAGCTTATATCAGAAGGAATTTTTATTCAAATTTATATATTTAAATTTTGTAGCATAATTTTATGTCTTATAATTAAAAAACAGTAAGATTCTACTCTTACCGTAATGCTGTATCTTTAACTAATTATTAAGCTTCCATAATTGCTCTCTTAATAGTTTATATCCATATCAATTATTTCCCATATTAAATTTAAATTTACCCCTTCATAATCATGAACTATACGGTTTCTTAAACCT
>JAQVWY010000026.1:25232-32063 GCA_028709465.1 Tissierellia bacterium
ATATTGGAACTGTCTTTTCCTTTATTGTTTCAACTGAAATTATATTATAAACCATGTCCATAAACCTCCTTGATTTATCGACTATAAATCTATATATTATTATATCATTAAACATACGACATTTGTAGTTATAATTTAAAAAATGTTTTTTGATTTTAGTAGTTATTTCAACATAAAAAGCAATTACTCTGCTAACACAGAGTAATCGTGGCTTTAATTAAAAAAATAGTAATACAACTCTTCTACAAATGAAATATTGTTATGGGGTTCTAATATAAAATGTGCCATGTTGCTTTTCCATATAATATCAAATATTTTATAGTTACCTTTGTTTAATAAATTACTTACTTTATTTTTTATAATATCAATAATTGTATGGGAAAAGAAAATAGTAACCTTACCTTTATAATTTCCTGTCTTTTCGTCTTTTTCAGGAATGATACCTAGAATCTGATCTCTTTTTGTATCATCGCATTTTGTTATAACAGTTCCGTTTACGTCACTAAATGTTTTTCTAATATGAACAGGAATATTGAATCTTTCAGCAGCAGAAACGGCCTTATAATGAATTATTTTGGCACCACAACAAGCCATATTATACATATCTGTGTAGGATATATGATCAATATATTTTGAATTTGGAATTATTTTTGGATCTACAATATGAACACCGTCAACATCAGTAAATATATCCACTCTATCCGCATTAAGAAATCCTCCTAAATAAATGGCAGATATATCACTTCCTCCCCTGCCTAGGGTAGTAATATTCATATTATTATCCATACCTTGAAATCCTGCTACTACTGCAATATTTCCCTTTTCTAGAATATTTAATATATTTGAGTTATTTATTTTTTTTATTTCTGCATTGTTAAAATTACTGTCAGTTTGTATACCAGCCTGAAAACCTAATAAGGGTACAGAATTTAAACCTTGAGTTTCTAAAAAATGAGATACTAATGAAGCCGAAATTATTTCACCACAACACATCATAAGATCTTTTTTCATGGGATCAATATTAAAATTAATATTTTCCATTTGCTCTATCAATGTATCCGTGGCATAAGGAGCACCTTTTCTCCCCATAGCAGATACAACTATTACTACATCATTTCCTTCATCTTTGCTTTTCTTTACATGGGACAATAAACAATTTAAACCATGAGCATCTTTTAAAGAGGTCCCTCCAAATTTTTGAACAATAATACTCACGATATACCTCCTAGAAAGCTAATATTTTTTAGACTAATACAGGTTGAATTTGCTTACCCTGTAGCGCTTCTAATATTGAAGGTATGAGTAATTCATATTTTGATATTATTGAGTTATGTTTTTTTATAGCGTCGTCTTGATTGAATGGAACAAAATATACATTTTTCATATTCATTAATAGTCCTAAGTTTTTTCCATTAGCGCTCATGCCATCATTGGTTGATATTCCAATAAGGGCAGGTTTATTATTCCTTAAATGTGCTTTCCAAGCCATACAAACAGGAGTATCTGTTATTCCGTTTGCTATTTTTGCAAGGGTATTTCCAGTGCAAGGTGCAATTGCGTAAATATCTAAAAATCCTTTAGGTCCTATTGGTTCAGCATCTTGAATAGTTGATATAACGGATTTACCAGTAATATTTTCTATCTCTTTTTTCCAATTTTCAGCTTTTCCAAATCTGGTATCTAAATTATTTACATTAAACGAAAAAACAGGATAAACATCTGCCCCTTCCTTTACTAACTTTTCTATTTCTATTAAAATGGTTTCTAATGTGCAAAATGAGCCGGTAATACCTATTCCAACTTTAATTCCATCTAATAGCATTATTCATAACCCCTTTCTAATAAAATATTATAAATACTCTGTTTAATATAATGCGCAGCTGTTAAAGGAGCAGATTTTCCAGGCAAAGCTAATGCATGATATGTTTTAATATCCAATTTATCGGCCTCTTTAAAATCTACACCACCAGGCTTTGATGCCAAATCAATTATTATAGAACTTTTATTAACTTTTTCTAATACATCTTTGTCTAATACCAAACTAGGTACGGTATTAAAAATTATGTCCATACCAGAAATATTGTCAATTAGTTTTTCCATTAATATTGGATTGTAGCCATAGGATTTTATATAAGCCAAATCATAGATTTTTCTTGCAGAAACATATACATTTGCACCTATTCCCCAAAGCATTTTACTTAATATTTTTCCTATACGCCCAAAACCCATGACTAGTACATTTGAAGCGTGAAGAGTTTTAGGCATTTTTTCCATAGCTAACTGGATTGCTCCCTCTGCTGTTGGTATTGCATTAAGAATTGTCAGTTCTTCTCTTTTTAATAAATCAACGCTTTCTATTTCTTTTAAAGAGGTATATTCTATAATTGGTTCAGTTATTTTCCCTGCTATAAATATTTGCTTTTTATTCATTAAATCAAAAACTTTTTTTAATTCTATATTTTCAGAATATAGAGGTGTGCTTAAATATATATTGTCATTTGAACATAACAATGGACCTATTACTATTTGGGATCTGTCTATAATTTCTTCAAGATCATCTTTTGTATTATCTATATATTTGTTGTCAAATCCAAAATATTTTACCTCATGGCCGTCATCATTTAACAGTTTACCTAAATATACTGCTCTTAAATCACCACCAATTATTGCTATAACCATTTTCCCCTCCCATAATTAAAATACAAATTAGTATATATTATGAATCTTAGTACTAATGTGCAACAATTTTTAAATATTTTTGTCATATTTTTAGGGGAAAACACTTTTATGATTGTTAGTCTTTATATAAAGTATGGAACACAAAAAAGCCCATCATTATGACTTAAATAATGATGGGTTGGTGCAAGCTCTACATTTCTGTCTAGGAACATTCCTTTAATGTTTGACCCCCATAAACTACCTAACTTAAAGGTGTATCCCCATACCTATCTTAGTATTTTTTTTCTAAATTCTCTAGTAGGTTAATATAATATTTTTGTGTTCCTTTTTCTTGTGCTAATTGTTCAAATTCTTGTGATTTTAAGTTTACTTCATCCATTACTTCCTTTGGAAGTTTAGTTTCTCCAAAATTATAAACTGCAGTATTTTCCTTGGCTATATGTCTTGTTAAAAGACTAACATATCCAATAGCATTGCTTATAACATCAAGCTTACTTTCATCATCACCATTTTTCACTCTCCTTAGAGCTTCTTTTAATTCACTTATATAAAATCTTCCATAATCATGTTCAACTAACATTCCATGAGTGATTAAATTTTCTCCGATTCTTCCTAAATGCACTTGCATTTCTTTAAATAAAAATTTTTCTTCTTTTCCATGATGATGATCATCTGCATAAGTTTTAATAAAATCAATCATAGAATAAAAATCATCATAATTAATATTATTCCCATTAAGTACACTGTAACATGCTTTTCGAACAACCTTTAACATTCTCAAAATATTATCATGCTCTTTAACCATTATTTCAACACTGTTCACCTTTTACCTCCTTGAAATTTTACTTGTAACTTCATTCACTTTTTCATAATTAACATTTATTTTATCTAACAAGCCTGAAATAAATTCATCTCTTAATAAATAATAAATATCTATATCGCCATTAACTTCAGACCAATAATTTTTGTGTACACACACATTTCTTCTCCATACTACTTCATTCTCATCCTGTAATAGCAATTCATTAGCTCTATCACAAGGCATCCCATCTAATAATGTATCATTTATTGTTTTGTAAACTTCTACTAAAGATTTATTTTCGCATAAATCTGAAATTCTTTTTCCCATGTTATAAAATATTGTTTTAATATCCTCTAACACATTAGGTTCTTTAGACAATATTGAAGTAACAGCATATGCCAACCTATATTCCTCTAATGATACCTTTTCCTGTAACCATCCATGAATATTCGTAACATCAATTACTTTTTCTAGTGGTTTCATTTCTGCCTTACCAAACTTTTCATCTAGTGCATTTCTTAAATCTATTTCCATATTATTTTCTTCTGTATATGATATAATATTTTCTACAATATTATGTTGTATACTTATCTTATTGTATAACCAATGATGAATTGGTCCTAAAAATGCGCTCATAAACGCCCTCCTAATTTGCATAAAATAAGAGCATGATACAATACCATGCTCCTTAGACTTTTAAAATTATTATTCGTTAGATTTCAAATAATTATTCAATTGATCTAATAAATCATCCACATTAAATCCATGTACCATTGCTGCTTCTTCAATTGATTCCATTTGTGATGATGGGCATCCAAGGCAATGCATTCCTGCATTCATTAAAATTTCTGCTAATCCTCTATCTAATTTTAAAACTTCACCAATATACATATCCTTAGTAACCTGTTTCATAACATTCTCCTTTAAAAATTTGTTTAAATTGATTTGTCTAGCAATTGACTAGCTATTAAATAGCTATTGATTTACAAACCGCTATATATTAATATTCCCAATATATTTATATTAAAACTAAAATCTTTTCAAATGATTTTTCAAACCAATAGCTATCCCATTGCTCATCTATTGTTGATAATTATCCTACTAATATTTTTAAATCATCTTCAACATTTGTGATACCTGCGATACCAAAGTTGTTAACTAATACATTAGCTACGTTTGGTGACAAGAATGCTGGCAATGTTGGTCCTAAATGTATATTTTTAACACCTAAATACAGTAACGCTAATAATACTATAACTGCTTTTTGTTCATACCATGCAATATTAAATGCTAATGGAAGTTCATTAATATCTTCAAGCCCAAATACTTCTTTAAGTTTTAATGCGATTAAAGCTAATGAATATGAATCATTACATTGTCCTGCATCTAATACTCTTGGAATTCCTCCAATATCTCCTAAATCCAATTTATTATATTTATATTTTGCACAACCAGCAGTCATTATTACAGTATCTTTTGGTAATGCTTTAGCAAATTCTGTATAATAGTTTCTTGATTTTGCTCTTCCGTCACATCCTGCCATTACTACGAATTTCTTTATTGCTCCTGATTTAACAGCATCAACGACTTTATCTGCCAATGCAAATACTTGTTCATGAGCAAATCCACCTACAATTTCTCCTGTTTCAATTTCTTTAGGAGCTTGTGATTTTTTCGCTAATTCAATTATTTCTGAAAAATCTTTATGTCCATTTGCATCTGCAACTATATGCTTGCATCCTGGATAGCCAGCTGATCCTGTAGTAAATAATCTGTCTTTATAGCTATCTCTTGGTGGTACAATACAGTTTGTAGTCATTAGTACTGGGCCGTTAAAGCTTTCAAATTCTTCTTTTTGTTTCCACCATGCATTTCCATAATTTCCAACTAAATGTTTATATTTCTTCAATGCTGGATAATAGTTAGCTGGAAGCATTTCTGAATGAGTGTATACATCTATTCCAGTGCCTTCTGTTTGAATTAATAATTCTTCAATATCTTTTAGATCATGACCTGAAATTAATATACCAGGGTTGTTGCCAACACCAATGTTAACTTTTGTTATTTCAGGATTCCCATATGTGCTAGTATTAGCTTTATCTAGTACTGCCATTCCACTAACACCATATTTACCAGTTTCTAATGTTAAAGCCACTAAATCATCAACAGTTAAGTTATCATCTAATAATTTTGCTAATGTACTTTGCATAAAAGCATTTACTTCTTCATCATCATATCCTAATACATTAGCATGCTTCATATAAGCAGACATACCTTTTAATCCGTAAGTAATAAGTTCTCTTAAAGATCTTACATCTTCATTTTCTGTAGCTAATATTCCAACCTCTGGTGATGCTGCCTTATTTTCTAATTCTGCATCTGTTTGTGCTGTCCACAATGCTGCAGCGCTTAAATTTTCTTTATTGATTAATCTATTTAAAAGTCCATCTTTTACATTTAAAGTCATTTTTACTCTGTCATAAAATACTTTGTTATCGAAATTAGCATTAGTTATAGTTGTAAAAAGATTTAGAGTTATTAAATAATTTACATCTTTGCCTATTACTAATCCTTCACTTCTTAATCTCGTAGTTACTTCTGATAATCCTTTTGTAACATATACCAATAAATCCTGCATTCTCGCAACTTCTGGTGTTTTACCACAAACACCTGCCTTAGTACATCCTACACAACCCGCAGTCTCCTGACATTGATAACAAAACATTAAATGTTCACTTGTATTATTCATTCTTATACCTCTCTTTTATTTTAATTTTATAATTATTAACTGTTTAACATGTTCTAATTATAAACCAACATTATTTTGATTTCTGTAACATTTGTTACAAACAAAAATATTTTTTACTTAATTTACAAAATAATTAACGTTTTCTTTCTTTTTTTATACCCTCCTTCCTTGTCCCTAAACCTTTTTTATATTATTTTTTGTTAAATTATAGTGTTTAAGAAACTTATGATATGATATACTTTAAATTAGGAGGTGTATTATGGAGTTTAAATTTGAGAAAAATAGAATATATATTGAAAATGATAATAACGAATGTATTGGAGAAGTAACTTTTCCATCAACTTCAGAAAATGAAGTTAGTATAAATCATACATTTGTTGATAATTCATTAAGAGGCCAAGGAATAGCAGGTAGATTAATGGTTGAATTAGCTGAACATTTAAGAAAAAATGGAAAAAAAGCATATGCAACATGCCCTTATGCAAAGAAATGGTTTGATGACCATTCAGAGTATAATGATATTTACTTAATTAAATAAATAAGATAAAATATTAAATTTTTTCAAAATAATGCTTTACATTTTTTTATGTTTATGATATTC
>JAQVWY010000108.1 GCA_028709465.1 Tissierellia bacterium
CTTCTTTGCCAAAGTCCCACCAATAATCTTTAGCTCTCTGTGAAAGATTAGAATTAACTACTCCTCTTTGTCTTTGAATTTATTTTTATATTTTTAAAATCTTATCACATACATTATAGATTTGCAATAGGAAATTTATATTTTTTATATTATGGGAACAAGTCGGCTAAATTATGTGGCGAATCATTATTAGACAAGGATTTTCTTTGCCCCACAATTCTGGAAAACATTCTAAAGGCTTGAATCCTACTGATAAATAGAATTTTCTTGTGTCTGCATAATTATATATAAGGATGAGATTAATCTAAAGTTTTTACTTGAAGATATTCATATCTATTTTCTTTAGCCCATTGTAAAATCCTGTTAAATAATGCTTTGCCAATCCCTTGTTTATGGTAGTTAGGAAGAACACCCATAACATAAATTTCTGCAGTATATTGATTATCCTTGCCTCAATGATGCATTATAACTGACAAATGGACACGAAGTACCCTTGCCGTTTATTTAATTCGCTTCTTCATCAATTTCCTTTTGGAGTTCTTTAATTTTTTCAATGGATAGTTCAGTTATATCCTTAATTATTTCAAGATTCAATCCCTTTTTTAGCATATTTTTTGCTGTTTGTATTTTCTCTTCTTTTCTGCCTTCTTCTCTGCCTTCTTCTCTGCCTTCTTCTCTGCCTTCTTCTCGCATAAGACGGGTTTGTACCTTGTAATCCATTATAGCCTTTTCTCTTATTCTGTATATCTGCCTTCTCTCATCATCATTTTCTAATGATAATAACTCATCATATGCCGCCTTTATTCCTTCATTTTTTTCAGTCAATCTTACCATCTCCTCTCTGTTCTTTGAGTTGATAAATTTTGCCCATATCAATAAATTATCTTCTAAATTTCCCATGAACATTTTTGGAATTTTGGGTAATTCTATTAGGTGAAATTCCAACAAATCATTAAATATTCTTCCATCTGTATCTTCTCTCACATGGTAGGAACTATAATATCCTGAATAAGCCTTATTGTCGAATATATTGAAATCCAATATACTTATGCTGACACATTTTATGAATTTACCGTAATCCTGTCCTCTTTTCATTTGCTCTGCAAGCATCCTACTACTGTAATACACTACCCTATCAGTCCAGTGTCTAAAGCTCATTACCTGCATTTCTATGTCGATTTCACATTTGTCTTTCAACAATAGCCTTACATCCATTACAATATATTTGTCATCATCATATTCTTTGAGGGTGTGGGTATCAATATACTGTATATCATCAATATCCTTTTCCTCAATTTTTAGCACAGCACTTAAAAAATTCTTTAGTGCAATTTTGCTGTTCATCATTTGCTTAAATGCATAATCAATCTTAGGTGATATAAATTCAGGGTCATTCATTATAACAGTTTCTTTTTCAATTTCACTGTTCATAGATATCCTCCAGAATTTTTTTAAATAGTTTATTTATCTACTTATATTATACTGTTTATATACAATTTAACAATATAAAAAGCTTAAAAATCTACGTTTCATTATTTTGCTTCAAATTCTAGGGTTTCTTTTATCCCATAGCTTTCTTCAACAAATCTCAATTTGACTTTTATAATCAATTATGATTTATATGTTTATTGTTATAAGCATAATATTCACTTGCTAAAAGGCTGTATATAGACGCGTCAACAATTCCTTTGTTTCTAACATCTGCTTGCCTTAAGGCTCCCTCATATTTTAAACCACACTTAATCATAACCTTTCCTGAATTGGGGCAATGCAATAACCGATATGCACTATATTTAATCTTTCGTTTATATCAACAACACTAATTGTTCCGACAGGTACATCACCGTATTCTTTAAATACAATAGCCCATTGATAAAAATCTTTATTTTTGTATAAGTTTATCCATTCTTTTAATTAGCTTTTCCAAAGTGTTAGTGCTACAAAATTAATTTTGCAATTACATTACATTCTTATCTAATAATAGCATCAAATAGATCTTAATGAAAGAAAAAACGTTCTCTTAAAAATCTATATAATCATTAGTTTGAATAAATTGTGAAGCCTTCAAGTATTCAACATAAGTTTTATAATAAAATTTCTAAATCTTCAATGTTATTGTAGAATATAATATTGTTAGATATACCTTCTAATGTTTCTGATATATCTGAACCACTCGTAGCTATTGTAATGATAGGTATCCCTTTTGCATAAGCATATCCTGCCTCAACACCTAATCCCACACCTTTTTCAGTCAAGTCTATAATTACTAAATCACAAATATCAATTTTATCAAATGTTAATTTCATTAATTCATAAGAATTTAAAATATCCTGTCGTTCTATATTGATATCACGTACAATACAAATTGATTCATAGCCATTATTTTCAAGAATAGATGAAATTTTATCAACAATTTCTTTATTTCTATAATCTTTATAATATTTTACACCTACATAGCCAAGGCGTTCTTTTGTTATTTCAAAGTGTTTTTAGATTTTACATGTTCGTTTGATTAATACTAAAATAACTAACACGCCGACCAGTTTATGCTCATGCTGGGCGCACTAAAAAGGCAACTGCAATTTTTAATTTTGTTATTGCCTTTATTATATTATTTATATATTTCTATCTATTTTTAAAACAGTCCTAAATACCGAATTTGATTACATATACAAGTGCAATATGAATAATTATCATCCATATAATACATAGTGGCACGATAAACTTAAACCATTTACCATACGGTACTTTTGCTATGGCTATAACTGCCATTACAGTACCAGATGTAGGTATAAACAAATTCGTTATTAAATCACCATATTGATATGCACATACCGCAACCTGTCGTGACATATCTATTATATCAGATAGTGGTGCCATAAGAGGCATAACTACTGCTGCCTGACCTGAACCAGAAGGTACCAGTAAGTTAAAAAACATATTAATATATAACATCAACCAGCTTGATATAATTGCTCCAACCTTATTTAACGGTATAGATAATGTATATACTATAGTGTGAATAATATTCCCTTCAGTTAAAATAACAGAAATACCTGTGGCAAATCCTGTTATTAGGCTTGCATATACAACACTTTTACATCCATTTATAAATGACTCAGACATTTTTTCAGGATGTACTTTGGCTATTATTCCAGCAATTAATGCTATTGCAAACATAATAGCACACATATAGTCCGTTCCCCATCCATAGTTTAATGTTCCATATGTAAATATAACAAATCCTAATATTAAAACAACTATTATAGCAATATCTTTTACACTAAATTGACTATTCGTAAGACTTTCATCCAGATTATCTGAAAATTCAACTTTATCTAATATACTATTATTAATATCAATTTGTATTTTTTTGGCATACCTCATTATATAAAATGTTGTTGTCAAAGTTAATATAATCCACATAATAACTCTGAAATTAAACCCTGATAACACTGGAACATCCGCTATTTTTTGTGCTAACTGTAAAGTAGTAGGATAAATAGGAGATGATCCGAAACCACAATATGTTCCAACAAACATAATGGCAACTGCAACAACAGGATCTAACTTAAGTTTTTTTGCAATTACAATTCCTAACGGAATAAAAGCGATAACAGCATTCGTTATAGCTCCTAATGCTCCCAGTATCGACATTATTATAGTTATTATAGGTATAACAAGTATAGAATTTCTTTCAAGTTTTTTTATTATTACTCCTACAATCCTGTCTATTGCACCAGTATCACTGACAATTTGGAAGAAACCCGTAACTAAAAATATAAGATTTATTATTGAAGCACTCTTATTTAAACCTTTAGGTATTGCTAATAAGAAATCCATTAAAGTAGAAGGGTTTTGTTCCACATAATGAAATGAATTTGGCTCTGCTACACTTGTTCCCAATTCTTCATTTTTAATCATATCATATTGACCAGCTGGAATTAAATATGTCATAATAGTGGCAATAACTATAAACGCAACTACTAATACATATGTTTCTGGTACTTTAAATTTTTTAGTTTTCTTTTCCAAAATCTCAACTCTCCTCTCATATTATCGTTATAAATCATGAACACCAGCTCATACGGTGGTTTCTCTATCCCTATAAGGGCATGTTACCTGATTGAACCATAAGGCTCTCTGAATAGTTCGTCAACCGCATCTATTTACTCGCTACCGCTAAAGCGGCTGGTTCCCCCGGCATAGCCGGGGGTTTATTGTATATACAATAAAAATATAATAAAATGAACTCTTATTCAGTTTTTTCTGTATTATATACTACTCCATTTTTCATAACAAAAGCACAATCAAGAAGAGCCCTGTGATCTGTAAGTAAATCTCTCTTCCAGGCAGCTATATCCGCTAGTTTTCCAACTTCAATCCTTCCTATGTCTGAACGCTCTAATATATCAGCATTAACAGATGTTGCAGCCTTTAATATTCTGAACGGATCCATACCACTAAGCATCCATGAAGAATATTCATAGCCTGAGTCATAGCTATTATGAACCGAAACAAAACCTGTACCATATCCCAATTCTAATTTGCTATTAACTATAACTTCTCGTCCTTTTATCAATCTTCCAGCATATTGCCTTAGTTTTTTTTGAAAGAAAACGCTATTACTAATGGTATAAATATAGGGATTTCTATAAAAACAAATAATGCTGCACCGCTAGAAAGGTAATTAGTAATTAGCGCGCCAGCAGAATACTGAAAGCCGGTGAAAATAATAGCTTCTTTTTCATTTATTAAACCATTATCATATAAATCTCTCGTCATTGCTCCACCTGCATCAGTTGATTGCAAGCTTGCTATTAAAGCCAACCCACAATATCCTGGAATGCCAAGAAAAGGCTTTAATAACGGACTTAATAATTTTTGAGCTGCTTTTAACCCATCTAGACCTTCAACAATTTTAACAACACCCAATGCAAACATTACAGCAGGTGCTAAAGTTAATGCGAACAACCATCCATCTTTTACACCAACACCTCCTGTACCACGAAAACTACCTGCTAATGTACCCGAACCTTCTGTAAGTGTGCCAAGCTTACCAAATGTACCAGCAACATTTGTAAAATCAAGCGCACTGAGAAGGCCAGTAGCATTTTGAAAGATTCCAGAAAAAAATAAAATAGCTACAACTAAAGATATGTATCCAGACAGTCTGACTTTTTCTTTCATGCTGTTAGCAAGAATTGATTTTTTAACCTCTAAGACATTTGTTTCTAATTTTTTATCTTCCATAAGTGATTCTCCTCCATAATTATTTTGTCTTACACCTATATCTAAAGCAAATAACATGCCAAATAGACTAACATAATAAAACACTAATTCTTATATAAAATGTCATTAATTGTATCTTTTTATTTACACTAACTATATAAAATTCTATAATATGGATGATTTCAATTTATTATCGTCCAGTAAAAACTAATAAAAACCACCATTTTATAAAGTTAGATTTATAATTACTATACAATAAAAACCTACCCTCTCATTGTTTGAGTGGATAGGTTTTTATTATAGAAAATCTAATCGGATTAGCTACTTGGAAAATGAATATCTTCAACTAATAAAATTCCTTTATCAGAAATTATAGCCCCTTTTCTTCCTTCACCATATTTAATATAACCATTTTTATTTAAATATTTTAACAATCCTCTAAGCTTATATTCAGAAATCATATAACCATTTTCAGAGCATAATTTATGTAAAATAGCTCTTCCAGCATTTCTTCTTTTTAAAATTTTAAGTATAAATATCAAAACATCTGATTCTTCTATAGTAAATCCATCTATACTAAAAATATTAGTAACTTTATTATTAAATTCTTCTGAAATAAAATAAGGTGGTAAGTCATCTAAACATAATTTGCCGCCACTCATATGGCACATATATTCAACGCAATTATTTAATTCCCTTACATTTCCTTCCCATTTATGATTATAAAGCACATTTTTAAGCTCATCATCCATACCCTTGTTGATATATCCCAATTCATCAAATAAACTCTTAACTATCAACATTATATCGCTTTTGCGTTCCCTTAATGGGGGAACTATTATAGTAAAAGCATTTATTCTGTAATATAAATCCATTCTAAATTTTTCTTCTTTAATCATTTTAGCAAGGTTTCGATTAGTAGCTGCTATCACTCGTACATCTACAGGTATTATATAATCTGAGCCTATCCTTCTAATCTTTTTTTCTTGCAAAACTCTTAACAATTTAGTTTGTACGCTTAATGAAATGTTGTTATCATGTTAATTTGGTTTTTTAGAAATGAGCATAACTTTGAAACATCCTTATCAATATGTTTATATATTCACCTTGTAAGGTAATTTGGTCCATAAGTAGTATGCATAAATAATCATGATTATAGATTGAATTATTATTAAGATTACTTCTGTTGTTTCATTAACCAATGCAATCCAATTTATAAAATTATATAAAGTATGCCATATAATTACAGGAACAATACTATTTGTCAAAATTACAATTTCCGAAGCGACAATACCAAATATCAATGCATTAATTATGATAAGTGAAACCATATTAATGCCTGCTCCTGAAAATGCTTGAGAAATATGCACAACTGCAAAGAGTACAGAAGATAAGAATACTGTTTGTTTGACTGTAAAACAATCCATCAGCTTTCTCAGAATTATTCCCCTAAAATAAAGTTCTTCTGACAATCCGATTACAATTGTAAAAAATGCTAATGCCATAATAGTACGTATATCTGGATTGATTCCGTAAAATAGAAACCCTAATTTTGCTACAATTACTGGTACAAAATATAATACTGTCTTTATACTACCTTTTTCCATTCTAGTAAAACCGATTTCAACTAGTTTAATCTTTGTAATCCACATAGAAATTACAGGCACTGCTATGGATAACATCATAAAAATGCCTTGTATACAGTAACTTTGTAAAGTATCTATACCATTAATAACTACAATGACACCAGATACCACTGGAAAAGTCATCAAGACAATCGAAAATATAAGGGAACTTAATACTGCTTTTAATTTTGTTTTTTTCCTTTTATCATCTATCATTTTAGTCTCTCATTATATAAATAATACGAACTCCAAATTCCTAATTATCGGTAATATCTTTTCCATTATATTATTAGTTCATAAAATATAGTTGTATTTTTATAACTATTGGATTAGTCATTCTCTATTAATTTCAATATGTTTTCATCAGTTTCATAAATACCATGATACGGTTGCTCAATATACCATTTAGAGTTTTTTTGATATATAAAAATACTTGAAATATTTCCTTTACTAACGAAATCAACCCTGGTATACTCTGATACAGTTGGAACATCTTGAACTGATTGCTTATTTGTAGGTTTTGCTTCTCCAACTTTTTGGATAAAAGATGCAATAATTTCTTTATCAGTAATAATTGTGTCTTCTAAACCTCCAGCAATTTCGATTGATGAAATATTATCTGTTGGTGGTAATTCTATTGAGTTTGCATTTTTTCCGCATCCCAATAAGCCTAAAGTAAAAATGAGTATAAATAAAATTATACAACTAAATTTTTTCATTATGATTCTCCCTTATCTAAAACTTAATTTGAAAATTACCTATATTATACCACATTATTTTGCAATTAATAATATTTAATAAATTTAATAAAACTATTTATGATAATACTATATATTTTGTATTTTTTTCTTTATATT
>JAQVWY010000027.1 GCA_028709465.1 Tissierellia bacterium
AACCTATTGGACGATTGGGTACACCAGAAGAGATAGCACAAGCAATTATGTTTGCTTCATGTGATGAAGCTGCTTTTATGACAGGGGCTATGATAAACATAGATGGCGGATATACTATGTAATAAAGGAGAATTGTAGATGAAGATTAATGAAGGCTATATGCCATATTTGGAGTATAAAACTTACTATCGTATAGTAGGAGAATGTACTGAAAATAAGAAACCATTAGTTCTAGCACATGGTGGACCAGGATCGACTCATAATTATTTTGAAGTTCTTGATAAAATTGCAGAAGATGGACGTGCTGTTATAATGTATGACCAGTTAGGATGTGGATTATCTGCAACGCCATCTCGCCCTGATTTGTGGAAAGCAGAAACATGGATTGAAGAATTAATTGCATTACGTAAATACTTATCATTAGACGAGATGCATTTATTAGGACAATCATGGGGCGGAATGCTAGCTATTCAATATGCCTGCCAATACAAGCCAAATGGAATAAAAAGCTATATCCTATCTAGCACTTTGCCATCTGTCGAATTGTGGGAAAAAGAACAACGTAGAAGAGTTGCATATCTTCCTAAAGAAATGCAAAAGGCTATTGCTAAAGCTGAAGAAACAGGCGATTATTCTACCGATGAATATAAAGAAGCTGAGGCAGAGTTTATGTGTCGCCATTGTGCTGGAGAAGTGGGGCCAGATTCCCCTGAGTGTTTGAGACGTCCAAAAGTTTCGGGAAGAGAATCTTATATAACTGCATGGGGTCAAAATGAATTTAGTCCATCTGGTACTCTGAAGAATTTTGAATTTATTGAGGAGATTAAAAACATTCAGGAACCTTGTCTAATCACAAGTGGATTACTTGATCTTTGTTCACCACTTGTTGCAAAAACAATGTATGACAAAATTCCAAATTCTGAATGGGAATTATTTGAATTCAGCCGCCATGCACCATTTGTAGAAGAGAATGAAAAATATATAGAGGTAATCAATAATTGGTTAAATAAACATGACTAATATATTATTTGCTGACATTGTGTTCCAGAGGCTCCGTAAGGGAGCCTCTTTTTTGTGTCATAATTGTAATAATGAAAGACATGAATTTTTAAAGTAAGCATATTATGTAGCATATACTATTTAAATATGTAGAGAAGGGGGTTAAGTATTTTAATAATAGGATTAAGAAATTTCATACAAGGATACTGATTTTATTAATTAAGGAGGGTGTAAAAATGAAACGTTATAGGAAATCTTTAGTTATGATTATAGCAGTTCTTATGCTAATATCAGCTTTTACCTCAACATATGCTTGTACGTCTATGGGAGTAGGTAAAGATGCATCTGTTGATGGTTCAGTTATGGTTACTCATACCTGTGACGGGTGGTATGACCATCGTATCCAATTAGTAGAAGGTGGAAAGCATGCTAATGGTGAAATGGTTGATATTTATAGAGATCCATGCACTGACACTAGACCTAACAGAGTACCTGAAAAAGTAGGCGAGATTCCACAGGTTGAGGAAACTTATACTTATTTTCATATTGGATATCCATTCATGAATGAAAAACAAGTTGTGATGGGTGAGTTTACCTGGAGTGGTAGAGAAGAAGTTAGCTGTCCACAAGGGTTGTTTGTTATTGCAAATCTTGAACAATTAGGACTGCAGCGAGCTGCAACTGCACGTGAAGCCATTGAGGTTATGGGTGCTTTAGCTGAAGAGTATGGTTACTACGATGGTGGTGAAACCCTTATTGTTGGTGACGAAAATGAAGTTTGGGTATTCGAAGTTTGCGGTGGTGGTATGTTATGGGAACCAGGTAATGGTACACCAGGTGCTCACTGGGCTGCTCAAAGAATTCCTGATGACGAGGCATTTGTAGGTGCAAACCGTTCACGTATTGGAGTTATTGACTTTAATGATAAGGAAAATTTTATGTATTCTACAGATATTACTAAACTTCCAAAAGAATTGGGATGGTGGAGTGAAGGTGAAGATTTTCATTATGCTAAAATATTTAACCCTGAACCATACGGAAGTCCTTTTTATGCAAGTCGTCGTGAATGGCGTGTATTTAGTTTATTAGCTCCGTCAAAAGAATTCCCTGTATTAGATAGATATGAACATTATCCATTCTCTATTAAGCCTGATCAAAAGCTTAAAGTTCAGGATTTAATGGACATTTACAGCGACCACTATGAAGGGACTCCATACGATTTAACTAAAGGTCTTGCTGCTGGACCTTTTGGCAGCCCAACAAGATGGGGTGTTAAAGGCGACCAAAAACCAGGTGCTGCTGCTGAAAACCGTCATGATTGGGAACGTTCAATTGCATTATATAGATGCTCATATAGTTTTGTTTCTCAAAGCCGTAGTTGGTTACCTGACCCTGTAGGTGGTGTATTATGGTTTGGACAAGATTCTCCTGATACAACTGTATATGTTCCAATGTACAGTGGAGTAACAGAAGTTCCAGAATCTTGGTCATCAGGACTAAGACATAAATTTGATCCTAACAGCGCATGGTGGGCATTTAACTTTGTAAACAACTGGGCTAACCTACGCTGGGATGCAATGTATGAGGAAATCCGAGAGAAGAAGGCTAGCTACGAAGATGTATTTTTTGCAGAACAAAGTAAGGTAGATGCTGAAGCTGCTGATTTGTATAACAAGAATCCTTCTGAATCTATTAGTTATTTAAATAAATACACAAATGACGCTATGACAACAGTTGAAGAAGGCTGGTGGGAGTTTGCTTGGCATTTAGTAGGAAAATACCATGATGGACAATCAATTAATGAAGATGGTTCTTCAACAACATTAGGTTATCCAACGGATTATCTAGAGGCTGTTGATTATGCAGGAACAAGTGTCAGAGATTTTGCTATGACTCAAGGCGTAGAAGAAGTTGAGGAACCAGAAGAACCAGAAGTTCAAGCTCCTGTGGAAGAAGAGAAAACTCCAACAACTCCAAGTGAACCAGAACAAGGTAACAATAATGCATTTACTATAGTAATTCTTATAATCATAGCAGCTGTAGCAGCTTGGTTCGTAATTAGTAAAAAACGTAAATAAAGCTAGTATCATTACAAGGATAAGAAATTTAATGATTAAATAATCGGCTTATCACATATAATGACAAGCCGATTATGTAACTTTTAATTAAGGAGATGCTAAAAATGAAAAAGCTAAATAACTTTATAATTACCATAATTGTACTGGTTATATTAATGACTATGATGACAGCATGCAGCAATAGTACAGAGCCTACAACAAATAATACTGAAACTAAAGAACCTGAAACTGAAGAATTTGAAATTGATGAAACTAAAGCTGACGTTACTTTAAAGGGACCTTATATTATTACTACATGTGGTCAAAGCCCAGGAGCTGTTATGATGAATATGGTTGCTATGCAAGAAGGTCTAACATCTGTAAATGATAATGCTTTGACTGCTGAAGCACTTAACACTGATGAGTACAAGACTTTGATCGTTACTACTGGCACTAGCATGAAAGGTATGGGTGCAGCTGGTACAGATGTTAATGCTGAAATCGAAAGATGCGTTAAATTAATTAATACTGCTAAGGAAGCAGGACTGACGATAGTAGGTGCTCATATAGAGGGGATGGCTCGCCGTACAGATAGTTCTGATGCTGCTTCTATTGATGCTGTCATGGAGTTGGCTGATGTAATTTTGATTATCGAAGAAAGTGATAGTGACGGTTTCTTCACTAAGTATGCTGAAGATAATAACAAACAATTAATAATGGTTGAAAATACACTTGCAATTTCTTCAGTTCTTAAATAACTAAGTTCTTCCTGAAATTTCATTAGTTCCACATAGATAAAAGAAAGGATGTATCTAAATTGACAATGTTACAGCATTCCCTACTAGTATTGGTTTCCATTGCAGTTGTATTTGCCATAGCTAAAAAACAAAAGTTGTCTACTGAAATTTCGATGCTTATTGCAACAATAGCTGCAATTCTGGTACATGTTATATTACCACAGGGCGAAGATCCTCGTTCACAACTTCCGTTCTTGGAGATTATTCGTCACTTAGCTGAAGGTACGGTTACTTATTTTGATGTTTGTTTAGTTTTCCTTACAGCTACCTTCTTTATGACATTATATAAAGAATCTGGAGGTGTTGCATATATTGTTAGACAGATTGTTAAGACATTTTTTAGACGTCGTATTATATGCTTATTATTGTTAACATTTGTTATGCTTGTTCCAGGAGCTATTACTGGTTCTGGTGCTACAACAGTTCTAACTGTTGGTGGACTTGTAGGTGCGGTACTGACAGCCATGGGCATTACAGAAGATCGCAGAGTTGCATTGATTTTTATTCTTGCTGCTATGAGTGCAGCATGCCCTCCCATAAATCTTTGGGCAATGATGGCTGCTGCAGGTGCTAATATGCCTTTTGTTGGTTTTACTATTCCGCTTGCTTTTCTTTCTATTACAGGTGCACTTTTTGCAACATTTTACCTGGCTGGTCGTGGAGAATCAGTAAATCTAGAGGAGACACTTTCCAACCTTCCAAAAGTGTCTGAAGGTTGGAGTGGAGTTCGTGTTGTTCTGCCTTTCATAGTTCTTATAGGACTTGTAATGGCAGGTAGGATTTGGCCTGCTAATTTTCCTGTTGTAGGTTTACCTTTGATTTTCATGATTTCTGCTGGTTCAGTCTTACTTGTTAGCCCGAAAAGAATTAACGTTTTCAATGTAGCAATTACAACTGTAACTAATTTGAAGGGACTTGTAGGAATTATGATTGTGGTAGGTATATTGAACCAAATTATGACTCTTACAGGAGCCCGTGGATTGATTTCACTAGCAGTTGTAACACTTCCAATTGGTGTGCTCTTTGGTACCTTGTGGCTTATTCTTCCAGTTGCAGAAGGTGTTCTTCAATATGCAGTTGCCCCATTGTTTGGTGTTCCGCTCATAATGCTTTTCAATATGTTAGGTTATGATCCGGTAATTGCTCTATCTACATGGGCAGTAATGCTGCCTGTAGGCGATTGTCTGCCTCCTACTGCTGTTGTGGGAAGGGCTGCAGTGATGGAATTAGATTATAAAGGGAATTATTACAGGGGGTTTGTAAAAACAGCACTTGTCCCAATGTTCTTTATTCTTGCGCTATGTACCATCACTATGATTTTCTGTAACGAATTTAGCGCAATTATTGGAGGTTGATATTATGAGTACTCTTCAATTAATTAATTCCATAATAACTTTAGCATGCTATTTGATTAGTGCTTTTTTTCTAGCGGCTATTGTTAAGGTTTTTTTAAAAACACGAAACATACAGGATGCAATTTTGTATAGCATAATCATGATTCCGTTTGTATTGCGTATTTTGCGCCTTAAGTAGAGGAGATAAAGTATGAAAAATATGAATATTAAATTTATAAAGGTGCTTATTCTTTTTATTGTCTTCTGTGTCATAGGGATATCCGGGTTTCTATTTAGAGAGCACCGCACATTTAAGGAACCTGTGGTGGTAAGTGAGCATATTACCACAGTAAAGAAGCTAAGTGATTACTCAGATGTTGTAAAAGGCACAGTTAATGATTGTAATGTATACATATTTGATAGCGGAGTAGAGGGTGGAACAATGCTCATGTTTGGGGGGGCTCACCCTGAAGAGCCAGCCACAAATTTATCAGCGCAGGTTTTCACCGAAAATCTAAATGTTACTCAAGGTAAAATTATTGTAATCAATAGGATAAATATTAGTGCATCCACAAATACGCGTATGGGTGAAGCATATCCTCGTTTCTTCCATGTTGATACTCCTTGGGGTGTAAAAACTTGGAGGTATGGTGACAGAGCAGCAAATCCTCTTGATTCTTGGCCAGATCCTGAAGTTTATATTCATTATCCTAGCGGTCAAAACTTGGCCTATGTGGATATTCGAAACATTAATCGTAACTGGCCTGGCAAGGCTGACGGCTTATTAACTGAACGTACAGCCTATGCTGTAATGAGACTTATTGAAGCTGAAGGTGTTGATATGACACTTGACTACCATGAAGCAGAACTTGAGTATCCAGTTGAAAATACAATTGTAACTCATGAAAAGGGTAATGAAGTAGCTGCCATGACTTCTATGCTGCTAACTTCACAAGTGTTTGATGTTCCAATTGGTATGGAATTTTCTCCAAAGGCTTTACATGGGTTAAGCCACCGTGAGATTGGCGATTACTCTGATGCTGCGTCCTACTTGGTAGAAGTTGCAGAGCCTATGTTAGATAGAATAAGAGGTATAACAGATGAAGAACTGCTTATGTCAGGTAAAGACCGATTTGTTATGAAGGCTGGAGAGCATGGTTTGCTTTATGCACCAATTGACGAAAATGGTTGGCCTATTAATCAGCGTGTGGCACGTCATGTGGAGACTGCAAAAACAATTATGCAGGTAAACAATATGGTACGTCCTGAACAGACCATACTTTTTGATGGAATTCCCAGCTATCATGAAATATTAGAAAATGGAATAGGAGCATACTATAATGACCCGTCCATGGCTAATCCAAATTATGTTTATTACGATTAAGATTAACGATTCGGCGGGTTCCGCTTAATTTTTTCAGTGGGAGTTCAATCTCCCGCTGAAATCGTTGATGATGGGCAAAGCCCTTATTGAATAAACTAAAGTAAAGTTAAATTAACAAAAAAGCTTTAGTTTATTATATTTATTTAGATGTATATAAAGAGATACATAATAATTATAAATCAAAAGGGGATAAAATGTTACTATTAGCTATGTTATTAACTTTATCTTATATTGTTTACCTAATTTATGAAAAAAGATCTAATGATAAATATCTGTCTAAATTTAAATACGTCATACATGTTAATGGAATAAGAGGTAAAACAAGTGTATGTAGACTTATTGATGCTAATTTAAGAGGTGCAGGATACAGAGTTTTTACCAAGACTACTGGAAGCTCACCAATTTATATAGATACAAATGGTAATGAACATTTCATAAATAGAAAAGGTGCAGCTAATATAAAAGAACAACTAAACATTATAAAGTTAGCTTATAAAGAAAATGCTGAAGTGCTTATAATTGAGTGTATGGCAGTTAACCCTGAATTGCAAAAAATTTCTCAAAGTCAAATAATTAGGGGAAATCTAAATGTTATTACAAACGTTCGTTATGACCATATTTTTGATATGGGGGAAAGCCTAGATGATATAGCAGGAAGTCTTGCAAATACTATTCCTGAAAATGGAATGCTCTTCACTAGTGATGAAAATTATTTTGATTATTTTAGAAATCTATGCAGTAAATATAACTCTATAGTAATCCTATGCAAAACAGATAAATATATAGAAAATGAAAATTATATAATAGCTTATGAAGTAGGGAAGTTCCTTGGTATCAGCCAGGAAAATTTCTTGAAAAATGTTCAGTATTATAAAGAAGATTTTGGTACCCATAAGGTGTATGAACTTTCTGATAAAATAAAATTTTTAAATCTTTTTTCTGTAAATGATCCACAGTCTACTTTAAAGGTGCTTAATAATATTATTATAGATACAGAAGATGTTACTTTTATATACAATCATAGATTGGACAGGCCGGATCGACTTTTTCTATTTGCTAAAAGGTTTTTTGGTATTTTACTTTATAAAAGAATTATAATTATTGGAGAAAATAGAAGTTTTGCAATTAGATTTTTTAAAAAAGAAGGGCTTCTAAATGTAACTGAATTAAGTAATTGGAATGATATATTTAATATAAAGGATTCAAGACTAATTGTTGGTGTTGGAAATATAAAAGGCTGTGCTTATGAACTTATAAACTTTCTGGAAGAGGATAAGATAAATGAATGAGCTAATTATTATATCACTATTAGTAAGTATAATTTTTTCGGATGTCACGAATATAATTCCTGGAGGAATAATAATACCATTTTATTTTGTATTGTATCTAAATGACTTTGTTAAAATAACTGCTACGTTGATTACATCTATTGCATGTGTGTTTATTATAAGATTTTTATCAAGATACACTATACTATACGGTAGAAGAAAATTTACCATGTACATAATTATTGGAATTATAATAAAAATTATTTTTACATATATATACTTTGGAAATTCATATATGTTTTATAATCTGTCTATGACTATAGGATATGTTGTTCCTGGAGTTCTGGGAAGAGTTATGGAACGCCAGGGTATTATGAAAACACTTGGAGCTCTTGCTATAGTAGTTTTAATAATTGCTATAATACAGATAATTTTAATGTAGATGGAGATGAATATGAAGAAAAAATACTTTTTACTTATTGCTTTATTTATTAATTTGTTAATAGGATACATATTATTGGAAAATAGAAAGGTTACTACATACACAGAAGATTATGAAATTAAATTAGAAGCTTCTAAACTAACTGCAAGATGTTTAGAGGAAATTAAAAAATTTAAAATAGAAAAAAACATAGTAATAGATAAGTCTATTGATATTAACAATACAGGTTTGATTGGTCTGGATTATTCTCAAATAACCACTACACTCGGTAATATTGAAGCAAAAAGAACATCTACAAATCCAAATATGTCTGCAGCAATTGTAGATATGTTTAATGAACTAGGACTACATCCTAAGGACAATGTTGCAGTAAATTTTTCGGGTTCATTTCCAGCTTTAAACATTGCCACTATGTGCGCAATTGAAAAGATGGAGTTAGAGCCTATAATTATTTCATCATTTGGTGCATCCACTCATGGTGCTAATGATCCTAATTTAACTTATCTTGATATGGAGAACTATCTATACAAAATAGGTTTATTTAGCTATCGTAGTACTTACTTTTCAATTGGAGGATTTCATGATATAGGCAAAGAAATGGATCCAGAAACAAGGGGAATAATAATTGAAAGACTGCTTAACTATGGGTATAAGTTTATATATGATGATAATTTGTTACATAATATCAATACAAGATATGAACTTTATAATAAGGCTGATGATATTAAATGTTTTATAAATGTAGGCGGTAATGATGTTTCCTTTGGAGAAAGCAGTATGATGGTTTATGTTAATGATTGCATTATTACTAATTTTATAGAAAAGGATAATGCTACTGGTTTAGTACAGTTATTTTTAAAGGTTAACATACCGACTATTCATATACTAAATATTAAAAGCATAGCTACTAAGTATGGGCTGTCTGTTGATCCAACTCCGCTGCCTTCTGTAGGAGAAGGGGGAGTATATTACACTTATGAATATAACAAGGTCGTTGCAATAATAATTCTTATTATTACTTCTATACTAATGTATATTTTTCATAGAACTAATAAAAATAAAATTACTTAATAGTTTTATATAATATTGAGAGCATCTTCAAGCAATTCTAATAAGCATTGGAAAACAAAATCGCAGTCACATCTACATCTGTTATTTGCACCAGCTACATTATTATTTCTTTTTGTCATAATTATCACCTCTTATATTCCATTGAGACAAGCTCATATTTAATATATTCTATAAATTTGAAAGTGTTACTACTTGTATAAGTATTTTTTCAAGATTATTTTATTTTAATATGTCATGAAAGAGGTGAATTACCAAAAAAATTAAAAAGAATACGGATTAGTTATTCGCATTCTTTTTAAGTATTTGATTTTGTGCTGCAATTGTAGCAAGGGTATCTCCTAATTGATTAAAGGCAGATGATAATACTGCTATTTCATCATCTGAACAGCATTTTGAAATAGCACAGGCAAGGGCGGTTATGTATGAAACAAGTTCGCAAGATTGCATATTTTTCACCTCTATTAAGTATATGCCATAAATTTGAAAGTGTTAAATAAGTGATTATATATTTAAAATAATGGCTAATATCAGTGAAAGTATTAAAAATCCATTTATAAGTAATAAGTTTTGTATCACCAATCCAAAGGTTGTTCCTTTCTTTTGTTCTATATAAAAAATTTTAATGTTTTTATTGACTTTTAGAAAAGTTAATAATGTTAGTAAAGAGGTATATGGAAAAATCTTTAATATACTAGCCAAGATGATACTTAAGTAAATACAGTAGTATAATATTTTATATAATGCTAAAGCCTTGTCTTTACCTATATGAATTGGTAGTGTATAGCGTTTATTTACAATATCCTCTTCCATATCACATATATTATTAGCTAACATAATATTTGCAATTGTAAGCATTGGAGGAATGCCCAATAGAAAGATAGAGATAATAAACCACGCATTCACATCAAATCCTAATAGTCCATTGGCATATTGTAAATTGATATAGTTCCGATCGTATATATGTATATAAACGGATAAAAAAGGTATAATTAAACCCATGACACCGCCTGAAAACAGCTCTCCTAAAGGTGTACGTGAGATTGGTACAGGACCAAAGGAGTAAATTATACCGATGCCAAAAGAAAAGATACCTAATAATAAAACGATTATTGATGTGTTTAAGTATAGCAGTATGCCAAAAGTAGTGGCTATTATAAGCAGCGAAATTAAAAAGATTAACACTGTCCTTTGACTAAGATTATCGCGAACAATTGCATTGTGTACTTCATATCCATATCCTGATTTCTTTACTGCCCTTTTGAAATCGTAATAATTATTTGTTACTGTCGTTGCCATATCAAAAGATAATAGAGATAAAAACATAAATATAAAATTGTGAATCTTAAAGTCATCAAAAGCGTAAATAGCATATAAAGTCCCTAAAAGTAATGGTAATTGACTAGCTAATTTAGTTTGAATTTCTGCTAATTTAAGTAGTGAACGAATCATTTTGTTTATCCTTTCTAAAATGTTATTTGATAATAATGTGAGTTTCTTATTTTCAGAAGAAAAAATTACATTTATAAATATTAGTATAACATTGAAATTTCTAAATTAATATAAAAATTTATTAAAAACTTATACAATTAAAGGGGATTTAGATTTTAAACATTTGTCAAAAATACATAAATATATTTTTCAAGATATTTATGAATGGACAAGTAAAACTCGAGAAGAATGGAAGCAAATTCCATTTAATAATAATGTAAATTTTGCATAAATAAATGTTAATATATTAACAAATATAATTTGCTATTTAATAAATGTACAAATTATATTGGATATTCACAGAAAAATATATAACGACAATATTCGCTAAAATTCGACAAAATAATCGCGCTAAACTTTGAATTATAAGCATTTAATTCTGAAAAAGGCGATTTTAGGAAAATATTTTCCTGTTTGACTTATTATTCCATATTTGGTATAATAATATTGTGATAAATGTGACAAATATTATTATGACTTGTCGCAATTTATCCAAATTATATAATTGGAGGGAATAAATGAAAAAGAAAAGTCTAATGATAGTGGCAATTGTATTAGTATTGAGTATGTTATTGACAGCATGCGGAGGTAGCAAATCTACAAATGTATCAACAGATAAATTAACTGTAGCAACATCAAGTGATGCGACAACATTAGATCCTGCAGCACAAAATGATTCTTTTGCAGCTAATATAATGGCTCAAATATATGATGGACTTGTTGAAATTGATCAAGATGGGAATGTACATGAAAAATTAGCAGAAAGTTATGAAACTACTGATAATCTTACTTTTACGTTCCATCTTAAGAAAGGTGTTAAATTCCATAATGGGGAAGAGTTAAAAGCAAGTGACGTTAAATTTAGTTTTGAAAGAGCATTAGCATCGCCAGCGGTATCTCACATATTTGCAGACATAGACCCTAATAGTTTAGAAACTCCAGACGATTATACTTTTAAATTTACATTGAGCCAGCCATACGCTGGTGTTATTTCGGCTATATGTCATCCAGCAGCTTTTATTGTTAGCGAGAAAGCTGTTAAAGAAGCAGGTGATAACTATGAGACACATCCTGTTGGAACGGGAGCATTTAAATTTGTAAGCTGGAAAAAGGCTTATAATGTAGTATTAGAAAGATTTGAAGATTATCATGGAACTTTACCAGAGTTTAAGAATTTAGAATTTAGAGTTATTCCAGAAGGAACAAACAGACTGATTGAGTTAGAAACTGGCGGTGTTGATATTGCTATGGATATTACACCTAATGATGTTAAAAAGGTAGAAGAAAACGATAAATTAAAACTATTCAGAACTCCTGACTTTGGTACTCTCTATATGGGAATAAATACTCAAAAAGAACAGTTTTCTGATCCAAGAGTTAGGCAAGCTATAGCTCATGCTATTGATTTAGAGGCAATTGTAGAAGCTGTTTGGAAAGGAGTAGGAAATGCAGCTTCAGCTCCATATACATCAACCTTAAAATATTCTATTGCTAAAGATAGAGAACCTACTGAAGTAGACATTGCAAAAGCAAAACAATTGTTAGCGGATGCAGGATATCCAGATGGATTTTCATGTAAAATAACAACAAATGAAAGACAAGAAAGAATTGATGCTGCTACAATAATGAAGGAAGATTTAAAACAAATAGGTATTGATGTTACGGTTGAAGTTTTGGAATGGAGTGCTTTTATTGAAAAGTTGGAAAAAGGAGAAACAGATTTATTTATGCTAGCATGGATATCGGATTCACCTGACCCAGATATGGTAGTATTTCCATGCTTCCACTCTTCCATGGCTGGACCTGGTGGTAACTATCCTTTCTTCAAGGATAATATAACTGACGATTTGATTATTGAAGGACGTAGAACACCTGATGGACCAGAGAGAGAAAAAATATATCGTGATCTACAAGAAAGGATTATGGAGATGGTACCTTCAATATTTATACATAATAGTGAAATTATAATTGGAGCAAAAAATAATATTGAAAATTTACAGCTTACTCCATTTGGATACCATCGTTTTTATCCAGTTACGTTTAAATAAAATTTAATTGAGAGGATAACTCCTCTCAATTTATTTCGATTTTACAGGTATAGGTTACCTTAATCAGCCTAAATTTAATAAATAAGGAGAGTTAGTTAATGTCAAAGTATATATTAAAGAGAATTTTATTGCTAATTCCCGTAATTATTGGTGTTAGTTTCATAGTATTTGCATTGCTAGAGCTTAGCCCTGGAGATCCAGTCAGAAATATTTTAGGAACTAATGCTGATCCTAAAGAGGTGGAAGCTTTAAGAGAAGAAATGGGTTTAAATGATCCATTTTTAGTTCGTTATGGACGATTTCTAAAAAACATGATTATTAACAGAGATTTAGGGGACTCATACCTTACGAGGACTCCTGTTGTAGATGAAATTTTTATGCGTGCCAAACCTACTGTTATTCTTGCTGCACTATCAATTTCAGTTGCTATAATTTTAGGCATACCAATTGGAATTATTTCTGCGGTTAAGCAGTATTCTATATTCGATAATGTTACAATGGTTATTGCACTTCTTGGTATATGCATGCCTGTATTTTGGTTAGGTCTTTTATTAATTTTATTATTTTCCGTAAAACTGGGTTTACTACCATCATCAGGTTTTAATTCTTTTTCCCAGATGATTTTACCGTCTCTTGCACTTGGTGCTCAATCAGTATCAGTTATTACTAGGATGACCAGATCTAGTATGCTTGAAGTAATTAGGTCAGATCATATTAGAACTGCTCGAGCCAAAGGTCAAAAGGAAAATGTAGTAATATTAAGTCATGCATTGGGAAATGCTTTAATTCCAATTTTAACAACAATAGGGACACAATTTGGACAATTGCTAGGTGGTGCTGTTATGACGGAGGTAATTTTTTCAATACCAGGTGTTGGTAGACTGATGGTGGATTCTATAAAGATGAGAGATGTGCCTATGGTATTAGGATGTATATTATTCGTAGCTGTTTCATTTGCTATTGTAAATTTGGTTGTAGACATATTATATTCTTTTGTAGATCCTAGAATAAAGTCTAAATTTTCATAAAGGGGTGTCGTATTAATGGAGAAACAAAAAGCAATTAAAACAAGTTCTTCATCTGTAGAAAGAAAAAGGCTTGGTTTTAGAAAGCTTAAAGAAATATTTCATCGTTTAAAGAAAAGTACATTAGCTATGATAGGACTAGCAATAATTGTATTATTGGTATTAACAGCAATTTTTGCGGATTATATTGCGCCTTATGATTATAGTACAAATGATTTAAAAAATCAATATGCCATGCCAAGCAAAGAGCATATTTTAGGAACAGATGAATTTGGAAGAGATATATTTAGTCGTATTGTTTATGGATCTAGAATATCACTTCAAGTTGGATTTATATCTGTTGGAATTGCATTAACATTAGGCGTTATAATAGGGGCATCATCAGGCTTTTATGGAGGAAAGGTTGATATGATTTTAATGAGATTTATTGATATATTACAATCTCTTCCGGATATTTTAATGGCAATCGCAATTATGGCTGCATTGGGTCCAGGATTATCTAATTTGATGATAGCTGTAGGACTAGCTTCTATACCTGGATATGCAAAGATAATTAGGTCTTCTGTTTTATCTATTAAAGATAACGAATTCGTAGAAGCTGCTAGGGCTAATGGCTCATCAGATTTTAGAATTATTGTGAAGCATATTATTCCAAATTGTTTAGCGCCAATAATAGTACAAGCAACTTTAGGGGTTGCATATGCAATTATTAACGCTGCGGGGTTGAGCTTTATTGGATTGGGATTAGAACCACCGACTCCTGAGTGGGGAGCTATGCTATCAAGCGGCCGAGGATACATTCGTGATTATCCACATATGACTATGTTTCCAGGATTGGCGATAGTTATTGTGATATTTGCACTTAATGTATTAGGCGATGGATTAAGAGATGCATTAGATCCAAAATTGAAGCAATAGGAAGGTGTGGTAAAATGAATGATAATTTATTGGAAATTAAAAATTTGAGTATAGAGTATGTTACCGAAGATGGTCGATTTAAAGCTGTAAATGATTTAAATTTAAAAATAAGAGTTGGAGAAACTTTGGGTTTTGTTGGCGAAACAGGTGCAGGTAAAACTACAACCGCTCTTGGAATCATGAGGCTAGTACCTAATCCGCCAGGTAGAATCGTTCAAGGGGAAATTATTTTTGAAGGTGAAAATCTATTAGAAAAAAATATAAAAGAAATGACTTCAACTAGAGGGAATAAAATATCAATGATATTTCAGGACCCAATGACTTCATTAAATCCAATTATGACAGTTGGAAAACAAATAGAGGAAGTTATTAAGCTTCACCAAGATATACCTAAAAATGAAATAACGATTAGAGCAGAAAAAATGCTAGAAACAGTTGGAATTCGAAAAGAACGATTTAACGATTTCCCTCATCAATTTAGTGGTGGGATGAAGCAAAGGGTAGTTATTGCAATGGCATTAGCCTGTAATCCTAAATTGATAATAGCAGATGAACCTACTACCGCATTGGATGTTACCATTCAAGCTCAAGTATTAGAACTAATGAAAGAATTAAAGGAAAAATTCAATACTTCTATACTACTTATTACCCATGATCTAGGAGTTGTAGCAGAAATATGCGATTATGTTGCAATAATGTATGCTGGTAGTGCTATTGAATATGCTAACATAGAGAGGCTTTTCAATAATCCTTTACATCCTTATACGGTAGGTTTATTTAACTCAATTCCTAGTCTTGATGAAGATGTTGATAAGTTGACAGTGATTTCAGGAACACCACCAGATCCATCTCACTTGCCAATGGGATGCCGATTTCATCCTAGATGTCCCCATGTAATGGAAAAATGCAAAGAAAACTTTCCTCAAGCAATAGAGGTTGAAGAAGGACATTTTGTTTCTTGCTTCTTATATAATAAAGAAACAGTGAAGGAGGAATAGTATGTCAGATGTATTAATGGAAGTAAAAAACTTGAAAAAATATTTTAATACAAAACAAGGTATGTTGCATGCTGTAGACGATGTAAGTTTTAAAATTTTTAAAGGTGAAACATTAGGTTTAGTTGGGGAGTCAGGATGTGGTAAGTCAACAACAGGAAGGGCCATTCTTAGACTTCATGAGCCTACATCAGGAGAAGTATATTTTAATAGTGAAAATATTTTAAATTATAACAAAACACAGATGAAAGCAATGAGAAAAAAATTGCAAATTGTTTTCCAAGACCCTTACTCCTCTTTGAACCCAAGACTTAGCGTGTATGATTTAATAGCAGATTCTCTTTATGTTAATAAAGATGTAGTTTCTAAAAATGAGATAGGAGAACAAATTTCCTATGTTATGGATCTAGTAGGATTAGAAAAAAGGCTAGTTAATTCTTTTCCTCATGAATTAGATGGGGGAAGAAGGCAAAGAATCGGTATTGCTAGAGCGCTTATATTAAATCCTGAATTTATTGTGTTAGATGAACCTGTTTCAGCTCTTGATGTAAGTATACAGGCTCAAGTATTAAATTTATTAGACGAATTGCAAAATGAATTAGGATTAACTTATATGTTTGTAGCCCATAATCTTAGTGTTGTTAAACATATTAGCGATAGGATTGCAGTTATGTATTTGGGAAAAATTGTAGAGTTAACAGATTATAAAAATATTTTTGCTGATCCGTTACATCCATATACACAGGCGTTACTATCTGCTATACCTATTCCAAAATATGGTTTAGAAAGAAAACGTATTGTTTTAGAAGGTGATGTTCCTAGTCCAATTAATCCTCCACCTGGATGCGTGTTCTATGGTAGATGTAGAGAAAGAATGGATATTTGTAAAGAGGTTTCACCTAAATTAGATGTGAAAAAAGAGAATCATTTTGTGGCTTGCCATTTATATAATGGAATAGATCAAAATTAAAAAAAGACCCTCACAGGTTAGATTTTTAGTCTAACTTATGAGGGTTGATTTATTTTATAAAGCTTTTACTTGAGATTTTTTAACTTCATATCCTAGTTTACCGATTGCATTTTCGATATCATTTATTGATATTTTTTCATCGTCAAAGTTTAATTTTACTTTGCTTGAATTAAATAATACGCTTAAACTTTCTTTATCTATACCGTCTAATGATTTTATTGCATTTTCTATCTTTTGCATACATGATGGACAAGTTAATGTTTCTAATTGAATAGTTGCTTTTTGCATTATCATCTCTCCTTTTATTTTTTATTATATTATACACTATACACTATTATTATCCATTTTAAATTGATTTAAATCAAAATTTTCATTTATTTCAATTTAATATTATTTTGTAACGAAGGAGTATCAGACTGTTTAAGTTGGTCTTGACATGATTCGTGTCAGATAATTTGTCAATGACAATTGTTATAAAATTACAATTCTTATTTGAATTTAGTGTATAATTATTATTAGCATAAGGCTATGAATTAATAGCAGTTTCAAGTGTAAATTATTCAAAGAAAGGAGGAATTAGCTACAAGTATTGTATGCATCTAAAATATTAGTTGGAACTGTTGAGGTTGAAGTAATCTAAAAACAAGGAGAGTATGAATGAAGAATAAATTGATATCTTTAATTTTATTAATTGCCATGTTGATAAGCAATGTTCTGCCTGTTAATTCTTTTGCACAAACTGTATCAACAGAAGCAGATCCTGAAGTCATCAGTGCTATGGCATCTTCATGGACAGGTACTTCCCCCAAAGAGGGAGACAGTATATTTTATGTTGAGGCAATTGGCTATAATTTAAATGATTTAGAAGCTGTAGTATCACGTGATGGATATATTAATGAAAATAATGCTGTGGCATTGGAAAATAACAAATGGTTTTTAGGATATACATCTATCGGAGAAGAAAGATATGTTTATGAAATGCTGATGATGGGAGAAAGTACATTAGAATCAAATATATATTATATTCAGTTAATGGATGAAGAGGGAAATTATTATAAACCTGATTTTAGTGGCTATTTTGGCGTTGACAATTATCCCTTTTTAAATATTATTGAATTACCAATTGAAATGAGTTCAAGCAACGTTTCTGTTCCCTTTAAGATGGATATCCAAGGTATAGCAGGAGAATTAAACTATTTAAAAGATAATATTCTTATTGATCTTTATGTAGGTACAAAAGAAAGTTTTTGGGATGATCCTGTTTTAATAGAAAAAGTTGGGACGATGAATAATGATGGTTTTGAAATTGTTCAGATTGGCGGAGATGCATATTATATTGAAGGAACCTTGGATGTTGAAAGTGAACTTCAAGGTGGGGAAACACTGTTTGTTGTTGTTACAGTTGATGAAGAAACAATTAGCAGCAGAAATACAATTCATGTTGCTCCTGAAACTGGGCTGGGGCAGTTTAAGTTGAGTAATGCTTTGAAAGCAAGTACATCTTATGGAGAGCATGAGGGAATGGGCAATTACGAAGCAGCAGATGACACATTGTTTTATATAGGAAATCCAACTACGGGGTCCTCGGTAACTGCTCATAAATTTACTATAACAGGAGGCAACATAAAAAATGCTTCATTGTTGACTGTTGTTGATGACAAAGGAAATAATATCCTTAAAAGCAACTCTGTTTCTGTTAATAAATCTGATTTCGGCATATATACAGTGACAGGAGTTTTAAATATAGGTGAAGATTCAAATAAAATCGTTGTAAAATATGATGAAAATATTTACCATGAAACACCTATTGATAGAACAGATGTAAGTGGAGCTGTTTCTGCTAATATTATAGATTATGAATTTAAGTATGGAAGTTTTTCATTGCCTAGGGATACTACTGAATTCCAAGTTGCACTTTCAAATATAAATATACCAGTTTTGGGAGATTACTCTGCTGTTCTTATAAATGATAATGATACAATTGATATTGAATATAACTATGAGTTTATTAACGGAGAATTAGTCTTTAATATACAATTAGATAATCCTTTGGAAGGTTATTATAATTTGGAACTATCATTAGATGGAGTTAATATTTCGAAACTCGAGTATTATGATGGTATTATTTATGATGAGTATCCAGTTAACATAGGTATTTCTTTTGGAGAAGATGAGTATAGTTTACCAGATGCTGTACCTCCAGCTTTGACAAATATATACGGCAGTCGAGAGTTAAGCTTGATGGGAACTGGATTTTCTCAAAGCAAAAACTATACGGCTTGTTTTAAAGTTCATTCTATAAATGGTTTATCATCATCACCAATGGAATATGAAGCTGAATTTGTATCTGAAAACAAACTTTACATTTCAAGGGATATAACTGACAATTTAGCCAGAGGGTGGTATGAAGTATATTTAAAGGAAGATGGAATTCGAATTAATGGTTTTGCGGATGCTGTATTGCTTCCTGTAACAGATATAGAGGAAGTAATTAATCCAACTGTTATAATAAATGACGGTGAAGTTGCAACTTTTGAGCAAACAGTTAACATAGGTATAACTGAAGGCACATTTTCTATGATGCGTTTTTCTGAAAATGAAAATGAATTAAGTTCATTGCCTTATGTGGACATAGTTTCTAATGTACCGTATGAATTAAGTGAAGGTTATGGAAAAAAGACAATTTACTTTGAGTTTAAAGCTGATAATGATAATATTTATAAAACTTCCGCAACAATCAGTTATTTGTCTCAAGAATTTCCTGCTCCTACATTGGTAGGTATAGTTGGATTAGAAAGAGAAGGTGAAAATCCTGTTTCTGTACATAAGTTTAATAGTCATTCTCTATATGTCCAAACAGAAGGAGCATATACAGCAAAGGTAGATTTAGTAGATGAATTTGATAATATTGTTGAAACATATGAATTGAAGCTTACATCTATAAATAAGATAAATACTTATTCAAAGGCAATAAGCTTTGATAATGATAATGTAGTGAAGTTAAGATTTTATCTTATTGACGGTCAAAACAGAATGTCAAATTATAATGAAATACCTGTAAGAGTAATTATTAAGCCATATATTTCCTTTGTTAAGACAGATTTAGCTACTTCATATATTGGTATGAGCAGATATGTTCACAATAAGAGTGAAATTGTTTTTAATATGAAGAGTAAGCCAGGATATGATGGTAAGGCTATAATCAAATATAAAAATGGTGCAGATGAAGAAAGATTTTCGGAAACAGTTCTTTCAGAGGATGGAGCTGGAACATATTCTGCAAAAGTTAATGTTCCTGTAGATGCAGCATATATAGAGTCTGTGGAATATAAGCTACAAGATAAGTTAGCTCCAGATAATCTTTCAAGAAATACAGAGGTAGTAGGATTGAACGTTGCTTCTGCTATTAAATTCACCAATCTACCAAATACAGGAGATTTTAACGGCAAAATTCTACAATTAAACGGTTTGGCGAGTTTTCCAAAAAAGACCATTTATGACAAACAAAGTGAGATTGTTTTCAACAATCTTCCTCCAGGAAGTTACAACTATTATTTATCGGATTATACCAATATTTATAAATCTGGAACAGTAGTAGTTAATAAGGGTTCAGAGTCATTGGAAGATTTAAGCGATTCAAAAAAGCCTGCTAGCTTCACTTTTATGGTGACTGATGAAGAGGGTTCTGATATTGATATTTCAAAGTTAGCTTATATTTATTACGTTTATAGTGTCAATGGAAGTTATGGTTATGGATATGCATATCCAAATACGAAAATTACAGGTCTAGTTGAAGGTGCAAAAATTGTAAGCTATCAATTAAGATTACCATATGAGTATTTGAAAAAATATGAAGAACCAGTTGAAATAATAGATGACATTGAACTGACAGCAGGTGAAAATATAGAGGAAATCAAACTAAAAGAAATTCCTATGATAAATCTTAAAGTAACAGTAAAAGACAAAAATGTAACTGATAGAGTTATTCCAGGAGTTGAGATTAACTTTAGTCAAAATGCAATCAATGGTTCAAATTCTTTTTATTACAGCAAATCAAATACAACAGATGAGAACGGAATAGCAACATTAAATATATATGATTCTGAAAAATTTTATCTTGTCGCAAATAAGGAAAATTATCATCAATTTTCAGAAACATATGATAATAGTTTTAACGGAGACGAAGAAATTGTTATTTTGTTAGACTATTCTGATCAAAACAGAATCAAGTTAAATTCATATTCATTACCTTTGAGCGAAGAAGAGCTTGGTGAGGAGTCTGATTTATTAGAAAACCAGGAAGCTGTTTTAGGCCTTAAAATTACCGATATGGAAGGTAATGATATTTATACAAGTAAAATTGGCAATAACACATATTCCTTTAGAGAGTCTTTAAAAGATAAAACAATAAGGGTTTATCCTTATGTTAGTGAAAGATACACTAATAAACAAGAATTCTATGAAGTAAATATGAATGAATATGGTAATGGAAGTGTAGATGTTGTTTCCTTGCCAAAAGGAATAATCAAAGCATCTTTAATTAATTCAGAAGAGCCTGAATCTACTCCATACATGTTGATTTATCAAACTGTAAAAGGATATGATACAGAAAAATTAGTTTTAGTTTCATCTATTACAGGTGCTGATAACATAGTATCATCAATCAACAATAATTTAGATGATGGAAACTATACGGTTGTATTGTTTTGCAGCAATGAATTAAAGGATATAAGAGGTCTTTCAAATATTGATGTTTTCAAAGAAAATGGTTTAGTTGAAAATTATCACTATGTGAAAAAAGACGTTGTTGTTAAGTCAGGGAAAATTACTAATTTAGGAGAAATTAAACTTGAGGAGTTAGTAAAAGAAAGTATGTTGTCTCCTCTAAAAGTAACATATACAACACAGTTCGTATCAACTTCGTTAGATGGAAGTAAAGGAGAAATTCATGTTAAGGCAAGGATTGCTGTTAATCAGTTAATAAAGAAAGACTTGAAATTAACAAGTATAACTGCTTTAGGAGATGGATTTACTACACCTTCAAGCAAAAAAGTAAATGGTGTTGAACATCAGTTAGGATTCGGTGAATATGAGCCTGATGATGAGGGAAATTACACTGTAACATATATGCTTAATTCAACAACTGATAAAATTGTAAATAAAATTTATTTTGGTATAAGTGGGACAATAAAGGACAAACCATATTATTATTATGATTACATAAATGTAGAGACACCTTATGTTACCATCAATGCACCTAAGCAAGTAGTATTACCAAAATCAGAGATTATTGTAAGAGGAAAGGCTTTTGCTGGAAGCAAAATTGAAATATATGACGGGGATATTTTAACTGGTGTTACTACTGCAGATAGTAGTCACAATTATGAAATACCTGTTATGCTTACTTCACCTAATAAGCCAGCAGTTCATAATCTATATGCAAAGATGATTACAAAGGATGAGAAAGAGTTTACAACAAAAATTGTTACTACGGAAATTATTAATGGAGCAAAAACAGCACATATAAGTGATTTCCAATTTATAAATGTTGCTCATAACTGGAATTTAGATGATCCTAATGTTCAATTATATTCAGTTGAATCCATTGGAGATAATCCTGGAGGTGCTTATGCTTATAATCCTAATGGTATAAGCCGCATAACTTTTACGATAAATAATTTAAACAGTTCTCAATTAGAAGAAGTGTGTGTTATTAACACTGATAAAAATGGATTTAAAACAAAGTATCCAGCAACCTTGGTAAAAGATGATATTAATGGAAAGTACTCCGATTGGATAGTTGAAGAAAAGCTGGGTTATTGGATTAACAATATTTCAGTATTTTATTCGTTAAAAGATGAAACTGATATGGGAGTATTGACAGGATTTAATAATCCTTCTTTAGAAGAATTTAAATCAGCACTGAACAATATTAATAAAATTGAACCAGCAAGCATACCTAAGGAATATCGTGACAACAAGGGAGCTGAAATAACTGAAGAATCAGCTACAACTCTTAAGGCTCATAAAGAATTTGCAGACGGGAAAATTGGAATAGAAGTTAACTATACAGAAACAAGTGGAATAAGTGAATCATCTTTGATTTCACAGGGATTCAGAAAAATACCTGTAGGTAATGATGGAGAGTTTTATTTAATAAAAGACAGCTCAACGATTAACGGAATTAATATGAATGTGAAAAGGACAATGTATTTGAGCGAAGGTTTAAATGCCATGGTGTCTGAAGGAAATTCTGTGGCAGTAAAAGGTATAAATTTGGCAAGTGTTGATACTCCAAAACTTTACGCAAGTACAAAGGATACAGTTAGAGATATTTCAGGTAAGGTTGATTTTGTTGGTTATGTAGAGGGTGGCGGCGAAATAGCATATGAAGCATTTAAAAAGAAAGCTGCTGATTTAGGTAAGGTAGGAACTGGACTCCAAGCTGTAGGAGGAATAACCACGGCTATACAAATATTTTCAGGGCCTGCAAGTTTAGATCCTGCAAACTTAAGTTCACTGTTACACCAAATTAAAGATGTTAATTTTAGCAGTAGAATGTATAAAGAAATCAAGGAATACCAAATAGCAAGAATTGACAGCCATGCTATAAGCAGTTTAATGGGAACTGTATCCTATGGATCAAGTTTCTTCTCCCTTCCTGGTAAATGTTTGAGTTTTGTAATTTCTACAGGTAATATGGTTTATACAGATAGTATTGATGCTGAATATAATCTTTGGGGAAATGCTCTATTATCAGAAATAATGATGCAGCTTAGAAAAGAAGAACAAGATGTAGGTAAAGAGGATGACCCAGAAGATCCAAAATGGATTATGGACCCTTCAGGTTATGTTTTTGAAGCAGTTAAAACTCAAAGAGTTGAAGGTATTAGGGCTACAGCTCAAACAGGTGAAACAGTTCAAACAGAAACAGGAGATATAGAATTTTGGAATGACTGGAATGATGATATTCTTACAATGTCTAACCAGGAAAATCCAATGTATACAGATATTGATGGTAAATATGGATGGGATGTTCCAGTTGGCAATTGGAGAGTAATGTTTGAAGATGATAAAAATACGTATCAAACTACTACTTCAAAATCTATGACTGTACCTCCAGCACATATGGAGGTAAATATAGGATTGCTTTCCAATAAAGCTCCGCAGGTTAAAACTGTTGCAGTAAATCCTACATGTTTGGAAATTGAGTTTGATAGCTATATGCTGCCGGATTCAATATATGATGCTGAAAGTGGTTATGTGAACATTCGTATATTTGAAACTAAATCAGATTTGTTTGTTCCGTTTGAGAGTATAGAATTTATTGAGCCAGCTAAAAATGATGGATATATAAAAGATGATACTTATCAAAATGATGTTATTGATTCTGAAACTTTTGTCAAGAAAGTTAGAATTGCAGCTGATGAATCTCTATATCCAGGAGGATTTAAGCTTTATGAGGATGATGGAATAACTCCAAAGAAATATACAGTAGAAGTTTCTCCTAATGTAATGAGCTATTCTAATGTACCAATGGATAGTAAATATGTAAAAGCTGTTGAAACAAGTTTAAGACAAAGCGTTCAAAAACCATCAGCTAGTTTGAAAGCTGGTTCATATGCTGAAAATCAAACAGTTTCATTGAGTGTTGATACTGAAGGAGCTGAAATATATTATACAAATGATGGGTCAATTCCAACAATCAACTCAAGAAAATATGTTTCACCGATTGTAATATTTGAATCTTGCACACTTAAAGCAGTGGCTAAAAAAGCTGGAATGGATGACAGTTCAGTGTTTGAGGCAACTTATTTAATAGGTGATGTTTCTGCAGAAAACAATACTGAGGACCCAGACGACGATGAAGATTCAAATGGATCAGGCAACTCAAAAGATAAAAATAAAAATAAAGATACAAATACAGATTTAATTATTGAATCAAAAGAATTTAAAGATGTTCTTTTGGGAAGCTGGTATTATGATGGTGTAAAATTTGTTGTTGAGAAAGGATTGTTCAAAGGAATATCAGAAGATGAGTTTGGTCCAAATTATAATATGACAAGAGCTATGTTGGTTACTGTTCTCTATCGATTAGAAGGGGCTACAGAAAATAATTCAACAAGTTCTTTCAAGGATGTAGAAAAATCTTCATGGTATGAACAACCAGTTATCTGGGCAATAAAAAATAACCTTGTATTAGGTTATAATCAGGATATATTTGGAGTAAATGATAGCATTACCAGAGAGCAATTGGCTGCAATATTGTACAGGTATGCTACTTTTAAAGGTTATGATATAAATAAAACTACAAATTTAGATGATTTTACTGACAATGACAAGATATCTCCATGGGCTTTAGATGCAATCCAATGGATGGTAGGCAATAACATTCTTAAAGGAAAAGGCAATAATATTATTGATCCTTTAGGAAGTGCAACCAGAGCAGAAATAGCTGTAATAATGCAAAGATTTATTGAAACCATGTGTAGATAGCATAGATGAATAAATTTAATTAAGTTAATAAGTATGTAGTAATATAAAAGGGTACAGAACTTGATATAAGATTATCAAGATCTGTACTTTTTATCTAATATGTTTTGTTGTTTTCTTAAGAAAACATTGTTCCCCAAACTTATTCCTTTTGGTACAACCTATATTTTTTATGTTTCCTGATTATATTAGAAGAATAATGTACAAAATTATTACACGGCTTAAATTATTAAAGGGAAAACATTTAAATTGATTAAAATCAAAATTTTCATTTGTTTTAATTTTAATATCTTAATTTGTAACGAAGGAGTCTCATGCCGTTTAAAATTACCACTAATATACTTGCTTCGTGAACTAACATACCTATTGACATGTTCATCCATTCACTGAAGAATACGCTGGCAAGTAAAATTAAAACAACCCCTACTGCTATAATAATATTTTGAAGCATGTTATTAGCTGTTGCTTTTGTTAAACCTAATGCATGTGGCAAGCGGCTAAAATCTGAATTCATTAATACAACATCTGAAGTTTCAATTGCTACGTCTGTACCGCTTCCCATTGCAATTCCAATTTGTGCTAGAGCTAGTGAAGGACTGTCGTTTACTCCATCTCCAACGAATGCAACAATTTGACCTTTTTCTTGTAATTCTTCAATATATGTTGATTTATCCTCTGGTAACATGTGTCCATGGGCTTCTGTTAATCCAAGTTCACGTGCTACTAAATCAACTGTTCCTTGGTTATCACCAGAAAGAACTACTAGATTTTTTACACCTAATCTTTTTAGTTTTTGAAGATCTTCTTTTACACCTGGACGAATTTGGTCACGAATACCCATTAATGCTTTTAATTCACCATCAACTGATGTTAGAACAAGTGAGTTTCCATTTTCTTCGAATCGTTTAATATCTGCATGAACTTTCTCGTTTATAACAACATTTTCTTTTTCCATAAGTGCAACATTGCCAACTGCAACTCTATGACCATCTACTTGAGCCACAATTCCGCCACCTTTTATAACATCTGTTTTTTCAACTGTATAGAGTTTTGTATCTCCAATATGTTCCACAACTGCTTTAGCCAATGGATGGTCTGATTCATTTTCAACACTTGCTAGGTAATTTAACACTTCATTTGCGTTTTCTGCATAAATTTCTTTGTCAGCTACTTTGGGATTTCCTATTGTTAATGTTCCTGTTTTGTCAAATACTACTGTATCAACATTACTAAAATCATGTATAACTTCACTACCTTTTAAAAGAACTCCATGTCGTGCTCCATTACCAATGCCTGCAACGTTTGAAACGGGTACACCGATAACCAATGCTCCAGGGCATCCTAGAACTAGTATTGTAATAGCAAGTTCAATATCTCGTGAGAACAACCATACAACAATAGAAAGAACTAAAACGGCTGGAGTGTAGTATTTAGAGAATCTATCAATGAAGCGTTCTGCTTCTGATTTTGAATCTTGTGCTTCTTCAACTAACTCAATAATTTTACCAAAAGTAGTATCCTCACCTACACGATCAGCAACAATTTGAATTGTTCCATTTTCTAATATGGTTCCTGCATATACTTGAGAATCTTTCTTTTTACCTACTGGAACAGATTCACCAGTGATACTTGCTTCATTAATATGACCTTCTCCGCTTAAAACTGTACCATCAACAGGAACTTTTGCTCCAGTTTTAACAAGTAATATATCACCTACATCAACTTCATCTACTTCTACTTCTTCAAATTCACCATTTTCCATTTGCTTTAAGGCGCTTTCTGGTGCCATTTCAGTTAATTCTTTAATTGCAGAACGTGTTTGATTCAATGTACGTTGTTCTAGATAAGCACCAAATAAGAATAAGAATGTAACAATAGCTGATTCTTCAAAATTATTAATTAAAAATGCTCCCGCAACTGCGATGGTAACTAAAACATCGATACTTACAACTTTAACTTTTAATGCTTGATATGCTTGGATTGCAATAGGTATTACTCCTAATGCTGAAGCTATAATCAAAGACCAAATTAATACATCTATATTTCCAAAAGCATATTTACTTATAAATCCAATTAATATTAAAATTCCGCTGATTAATGTTATGTGATTTTTCTTACCTAATATAAATCTCTGCAAATTAATTCTCCCCTCTATTAAGCTTTATATGATTTATCTACTTCAGCTAACATGTTGTACACTGCTTCATAGCTTTCACATACATCACCTGGAACAGTGTAGTTATCAGTGATTTCACGTAATCTTGCAAATTCTCCGTTTAATTCCGGCATATCTTTTCCTGCTTCTTTTGTTTTCTTAATGATTGAATCAAATTCTTTACGAACTTCATGAAATTCTGGATGATTACTTCCATGAACTCGTGCTACTATTGGCACATATTGTTCCAATGTTTTAAAATATTTTTCCTTTACTTCATTAAATGTTAATTGCTTTGACATAATTTCTCCTTCTTTCTTGTTTATATTATTTTGATGATTTTATACTATCAAGGATTTAAAGAATTTAAATTGATTTGAATCAAAAATTATTTAATTTATTATTTTTTTTATTTTCCTCAAACAATAATAATTTATTACTTAATTTGATGATTTTATTATATTAAGGATTTAAAGAATTTAAATTGATTTGAATCAAATATTATTTAATTTTTTATTTCTTTATTTCATCAAATAAAAATCATTTCTTAATTAATTTGATAATAATTTTATGCCAAAGAAATGATAAATTTTAAACTGACTTAAATAAAAAAAGTTATTTTTTTTTAAGTTTTTCTTTTAGTATTGAATAATATTATGATACGGTATATCATTTATGATATTATGAAAAAGAAATAAATAATATATGGAGGAAAAATGGACGTAAAGAAATATGAAGCAGCAAGGGAATTGCTTCCTACTCATGCTGATAAATATATTTTGAATAAGGAAATAATTCCATGGTTTATTGGAGAAGGTAGGTTCGTATTTAAAAAAGAATTTTGGAAAGAAGAGAAAAAATATGCGGTATGTTTATTGGTAGATCCTATAAACAAAACAGAAAAAGAATTATTCAATTATGAAGATATAGCTAAAGAGTTATGTGCTCTAACAAGCAAAGAAATTGATAATGATAAGCTTGTATTAACTAATTTTAAAATTGAAAAAAATATTATTATGTTTTTTTATGATAATAACGAATATTCCTATAATATTGATACAAAAAAATTATTAACTGGGAAAATAAAAGTGAAACCTGGGGAAAAACTTTCTCCTGATTTTAAACGAGCTGTTTTTTCCAAAGATTATAATTTGTTTATTAGAGAGTTGGATACAGATGAAATTGTTCAGATTACATATGACGGATGCATGCATTATGATTATGGCAGCAGATTAGAAGAAGATAATTCATTTATTAGTGACAAAAGGTTTGGTGAAGTAGTCACTCCATCTATATTTTGGTCTCCTGATAGTAAAAAGTTTGTTACATTTAAAGTAGATCAGAGAAATATAAATGAGCTTTGTTTGCTTCAAAATGTGTCTGAAAGCGGAGAAGTTGAACGACCTAAAGCACATAATTACAAGTACCCATTGCCAGGAGATGAAAATATAGCTACTTCAGATATTTATATATATGATATGGTTGAAAATAGTCTAACAAAATGTTCATATGGTTCCTTTGATATGGGAGTATTCATGTATTTCCCTACATTGGATGCGTACAAATCTATTACATGGTCCCCTAATGGTGAAAAATTTACAGTAAGGCTTATATCTAGAAATCATAAGGAAGGTAAGTTGGTTTTAGTTAATGCAAAAACAGGTGAATCAGAAACTATAGATGAGGAGACTAGTGATACATTTATATTTTCAACATGGTATACATTATCACATGGAAGAACATATAACTCTGTAACTTCTTTGAATACAGGATTTTATTCTCATTATACCGAAAATGGGAAAATATTTTTTGTTTCAGAGAGAGATGGTTTTAATCATATTTATGAGATAGATACTAAAAATAATAATAAATTAACACAGATAACAAAAGGGCAGTGGAATGTAGGTGAGATTTTACTTATAGACGAAGATAAAAATCAAATATATTTCACAGGATTTGCTGCAGAAAAACATATAAATCCTTACTTCCAGCAGCTATATAAAATTAAATTAAACAATTTAGAAATACAAAGACTTACACCTGAAGATGCTTATCACGCAATAAGTATTGATCCTGATAAAAACTATTTTATAGATTATTTTGATAGTGTTATAGCAGAACCTGAAGTAATTGTGCGAGATTTAGATGGTAACTTATGCATGAAATTGTTAAAATCTGATTCAGTGAAATTACTTAATAAAGGTTTTAAATTACCTAAACAGTTTAAATTTAAGGGCGATGATAATATAACTGATATATATGGAATTATGATTTTACCGACTGATTTTAATGAAAATTATAAATATCCTTTAATTGAATATTGCTATGGAGGACCTCAAAGATGCAATGTTCCTGTACATTATTACGATACACTTAATTCAGGATTTGTTCAGAGTTTTGCCCAATTAGGTTTCATAACTATCATAATAGATGGAAGGGGAACACCTTTTAGAAGTAAACAATTCCACGATTCTACTCATAAGAATCTTGGTGAATGCGCAGGTATGCCAGACCATGTTTCATTAGTGAGACAATTATGCGAAAAGTATCCATTTATAGATCATGAACGCATAGGTATATGGGGACATTCAGGTGGTGGATATGCAGCATACAAGTATATTATAGAGCATGGAGACTTGTATAAAGTTGCTGTATCTAGCAGTGGTAACCATTTTCAAGAACTTTATGTTGCATCATGGTCTGAAGGGTTTATGAACGATTATGATAAAGAGTTGTGGATTAAACAGAGTATGAAAGGTAGGGCATCAGAGTTTAATGGTAAACTTCTCTTAATACATGGTGATATGGACGATAATGTTCATCCTTCTAATACAATGTATATTGTTAATGAGTTAATAAAGGCAAATAAAGATTTCGATTTGCTCATTATTCCAAATGGTAATCATCATTTAAGTGATAATCCTTATTATCAAAGAAAAATAATTAATTATTTTGTTGAAAATTTAATGGAAGAAAATGCTCAAAAAGATTTTTCGATGAAATAGGGAATTGATACTAAAATTGTTACCTTATTATGGATGAATAATTATTATAAAAAGACCTTTTGATTAAACAATTGATATTTTAAAAGGTCTTTTCCAGTTTCTTTTTACATACTTTGTTTAATAATTATAATATAAAAAATTACAATCTAATTATTTGAAATATTTAATGGACAACGGGGACGGTTCTTACTGGCAATTCCTGCCAACAAGGAGCGTTCTCGTTGGTTACTCGTTGATTTGTTGCCAAAAAGAACCGTCCCCGTTGGCTTTCGTTGGTTTGCTGCCAAAAAGAACCGTCCCTGTTGGCTTCCCTGTTGGCTTCCTCCCTGTTGGCTTCCAGTTGGTTTGGTTTTTTAGAAAATTAAGTACCACAAAATGTTTTATAA
>JAQVWY010000109.1 GCA_028709465.1 Tissierellia bacterium
AGATATTCTGTGATATTGTGATTGTCCAGGTTAGTATATTTAATATTATATTCTTTATTTAATACAATACTAATTATCTCTATATATTTATCTCCTTTACACATATTAATTGGCCTCCAGATTTTCTATTTGTTCTTTATTAGAACATATTATTACATAATTTCGGATAAAATACAAGAGTGTTCCAATAAAGAACAAAAGGTGGTGTGTTATGAAATTAATATTAGATTCTAAGGAGCGCAATATTGCAGGCTCTAGAGTTAAAATTGCAAGATTAAAAAATAAACTTACTCAGCAGGAACTGTCCGCAAAACTTGAAACACTTGCTGTCTATGTAGACAGAGCTAGTATATCAAAAATTGAGCAAAGAAAAAGGATTATTACCGATATTGAATTGGTAGCATTATCCAAGATACTTAATGTCAGTATCAATTGGCTGCTTGATATTGATAAATAGGTCTTGTGTTAAAAATACCTTTTATCTTATCTCTAAAAGTTATATAAGAGTAAGGCAATAACTTTTGCTTTACTCTTATATACAGGATAACTGGTTTTTATTGAAAAATATTTATCTATACTTTAGTAGAAACATCACTGTTAAAACATCCTACCCTAAAAGTTACTATAATTTTCAAGGTAGCGTTAGTTATTATTATAAAACACTGATCTTTCTACTCCACAGTAACACTTTTAGCCAAATTTCTAGGTTTATCAATGTCGCAACCTTTTTTTAGTGCAGCGTAATAAGCTAAATATTGTCCTGGAATTATAGCAGCCAATGGTGCTAACAGTTCATTTATATCATCTATTACTATTTCATCTGTTTCTTGGCTTAATTTTCTCATGGATATAACAAGTATTGATGCTCCCCTAGCTTTTACTTCTTTTATGTTGCTTCTGGTATTTAAATTAATATTTTCTTGTGTTATTACAGCAATAACAGGAGTTTTTTCTTCTATTAATGCAATTGGTCCATGCTTTAATTCTCCAGCAGCAAATCCTTCTGTATGAATATATGAAATTTCTTTTAATTTAAGAGCAGCTTCTAAACATACATAATAATCCATGCATCTACCAATATAGAAACAGTGTGAATTATTTATATATTTTTCTGCTAATTTCTTGTAATTATCTTTATCATCACAAAGTGTTTCCATTGTATAAGCTATTTTACTTAATTCTTGGAAAACATTTATGTTAATTTTATTTTCTACAAATGCAGCTAGTATTGCAAGAACAGCTATTTGAGCAGTGTATGCTTTAGTTGATGCCACAGCTATTTCAGGTCCAGCATATAATAACAAAGCGTTATCTGCTTCTCTAGCCAAAGTTGAACCCTTTGTATTAGTCATTGTCAATGTTTTAAATCCCATTTCTTTAACTTTAACTAACACTGCTCTACAATCTGCCGTTTCTCCGCTTTGTGATATAAACATAAATAATGGTTTTTCAGTTAATAATGGCATATTATAAATAAATTCACTTGCTATAACAACTTCTGTTGGCTTTCCTGAAATTTTTTCAAAGAATTGTTTCCCTATTAATCCTGCATGATAACTGGTACCACAAGCAATAATATATAACTTATCACATGCCCTAATGCTATCTATAATTTCAGGTTCCATGTGAATATTTCCATTTTCATCAGAATATTGTGACATAATTCTTCTAATAACAAAGGGTTGCTCTTCTATTTCTTTCATCATATAATGAGGGTATGTTCCCTTTTCAATATCTGATGCATCAATTTCTGCTTTGTAAGGTTCTCTTGATACTTTATTACCATAAATAGTATATATTTCAATATTGTTTCTTGTAATTTTTAACATTTCTTTGTCTTCTATTTCATATAAAGAATTAGTTAAGCTTATCATCGCCATAGCATCGCTTCCTATCATATTGAAACCTTCTCCACGACCTGCTAATAATGGGGTTTTATTTTTAGCAGCATATAATGTATCCATATCTTCTTTGTCAAGAATAGCTAATGCATATGATCCTTCTAATTCACTCATTGTGTGTCTTATAGCAAGTTCAACACTTTCTCCCTTTTCAACGAATTTTTCAATTAATTGTACTATTACTTCTGTATCTGTATCACTGGTAAAATTTACATCATTTAAATATTTTTCTCTTAATTCATCTTCATTCTCAATTATTCCATTATGGACTAATGTAAAGCGTTTTGAGCTGCTTTGGTGAGGATGTGAATTTATTTTATTTGGAACGCCATGTGTTGCCCACCTAGTATGACCAATACCAACTGTTCCAGAAATATTTCCATCAATTCTTTCTCTTAACTTTGCAATACGTCCTTTTTCTTTACATACATAAACTTCATTATTATTAAGTATTGCAATTCCTGCTGAATCATATCCTCTATATTCTAATTTTTCAAGTCCGCTTAGAATTATTTCCTTTACATCTTCAAATCCAATATAACCTACTATTCCACACATATTTAAGTCTCCATTCTTATTATTTTTTTGAACAACAATATAAACTTGATTTTTTTCAAGATAAAAAGTAAAAATTATTCTCATTTTCAAAATTGGGATACTTAAACAGATATGTTATTTCATTAAGATTGTTAAAGCTATAAGTTTCATTCTGTTACAACTGTCGCCAATTGTTTTTATAAAACTCTTTCGATGTAGCTTCACCGCAGAGCATCCGCCGAATTTTCGATAACTCTGTCCTCGTCAACTTATAATAAGTTCTGGCGCTATAATATTACCGCTTAAGTAAAAATTAGCCTCCTTCTTCAATATATAATTTATGAAAACAAAAAAAATTGTTACTACAATTGATTATTTTAACTCATAATAAGAGATAAGTACATTGTTTTTTTAAAAAAATTTTTTAATAATTTCTTAACTAATATTACTATCAGTATCCTATAGTTCATAAATTTGCCATGTATTTATTTAATAATGGTAGTCAATAATAATGTTAGAAAGTCAACTAAAGATTTTCTACTTTGAAAATTTTAATCTGTAATAAATAGAATAACAATTAGGTAAAAAAAGTATAAACTTACCAAGAAACCTATAAACTTACATGATTAAAAAATTTTCAATATGACAATAATAACACTACATCATTTAAGAAAGGAGAGACAAAACAATGGCATCAAACAATAGCGGAAGTAACAATATAGTAGTTCCTGAAGCAAAACAAGCTTTAAATCAAATGAAAGCTGAAATTGCTAATGAATTAGGTTTAACTAATTATGAACAGATCGATAAAGGTAACTTAACAGCAAGACAGAATGGTTACGTAGGCGGATACATGACAAAAAGATTAGTTGAAATGGCTCAAAGACAGATGAGTGGAAGTGGAACTGGAACTGGAAGCATGAGATAGTTTTTAGAAACATTTTAGTAAAAAATGAAATTTAGATTACCTAATATAAGTTAGGAAATCCCTGATAAACTAAAATTGGTGAATGGAAAGTCTATTCACCAATTTTAATGTTAAATTATTAAATTATTTTACTAATTTACTAGTATGAAAGATCTAGAGTATTATAAGTATAAAAACATCAGCTTATTTAATTATATTTTAAATGTCCAATAACACGGTTCTTAATATTTTCAATATGCTTTTGCATATATAGTATTGCCTTTTCTGTATTTTGGTTTTTAATTTGTTCAAATAATTCTATATGCTCTTCAGATGCCTCATAAATAACATAATCTATCGTTGATTCATTTAAATAACGCATACAATTAGTATGCATTTGCATTAATTGTTTTTCCAAATATTTATTTTTGCTAATTTTAGCAATTGTATTATGAAATTCAGAATCATTATTCAAAAAATCTTGTTGCTTTCTATGTGATCCTTTAGTTATTAGCTCTTGTTTATTTATCAAATACTCAAGATTTTCTAAATCTTCAGTAGTCCTTAAAATACTTGCTAGTTCAATCGAATAACATTCGAGTCGCCCTCTTACATTTAATAAATCAATAGCATCCTTTTCAATTAAACGTGTAACAAAAGTCCCTTTTCCAGGTAAAATTTCAACCAAGTCCTCTTCAATGAGGCGGTTTAAAGCAGTTCTAATTGGGGTTCTTGAAACACCAAGCTGTTCAGAGATATCTTCTACTGTAATTAATTGTCCTGGCTTTAATTCAAGATTTACAATTTCACTTTTTAAAATCTCATACGTTCTTTCTGATAATGTACCCGTTGTCTTGATATGAGGTAATTGCTTCATATAAGGCATCCTTCCTTTCTTAGTAAAATAACAAAACCAATGCAACTATTAATAAATCATAGTTGCAAATATACTTATAAACTATATAATATACTATTTTACATTATGAATTTTATTAATATAATACCTTCTAATTTGTATTAAGTCAAGTATGAGAAAATCATAATAGCTGGACGCCACATTAATAAGGAAGATAATTATCATTTAATTATCTTCCTCTTCCCATCATATTTACCTTTCAATATGACAATTAACAAAGTGAATTTTATAAATTATTTATTATTTAGTAGTTTAGAAATAAATAAGTCTATTAATTCTGGTGTCTTATAAAACAAATCTAATTTATATACCCTTTCTGTATACTTGTGCAAATCTTTCCCCCATGGTCCAATATTTATTACAGGCATTGAAATATCTTTTATAATTTCAAGAGGAATATAATAGACATCCTGCCACATTAGCATATTGTTTGCTATATAATCAATATCATCTTTATCAGATGCAAACATAGCATAACTTAAATCTGAAATACCATTATAATAACTTTGTACTACGTAATCTTCATTGTATTTATCTTTTGCAAATTTTTTAGCTGCACCTATTATTTCATAAATTTCTTCTGATTTCTCTCCAAGCATATTATTATTTGTACTTGGGTAATATGGTGGTGTAAGTGCAAGGATAATGCACGGCGATACATCCTTTACATATTCTAATGTTTTTTCAATTATAGCAATTGCTGCTTCTATAGTTGTCATTTTATTAGAATTAAACTTTTCTTTTATCTGCATCATAAGATTTTTATAAGACTTTTCAAAATTTTCGCCAGAATCTCTTATAGCCTCATTGTATAATTCCGAATAAAGTTTAACGTTAGATTCCCAATTTAACCTTTTATATTCTATCTCTGCAATATTAGTATAAGTTTTATAGCTTTCATTCATATCTTCAATAACCTTTTTAAAAGATTCAATACATATATTTTTAAGATTATCCATTATTGATTTTGGAGTACTTCTTAATGGGAGTATACTCATATAACCACATGTTGATATTGGTAAAGATACATCATAAACAGTTTTTCTATCTTTATGATAAAGCCACGTAGGTGGTGGATTTGTTGTATTACCAACTCTTTCAATAAATTCTGTATTTAATTCAGTTTTACGTATTATTTCAGATAGTAAATTTATTGGATTTAACCCTGAATAGATTTGACCAACATGTGCAAGTTTCCCACGTACATAAACAACAGGCATTATTTTACCAATAGAACCATCATATAATGTTGGTTTTAAACCATCTTCCCGCTCATGCGGTTCTGAATTTATCATTAATTTATATTCTAAATTATACTTATCCTTTAATTCCTTTAATTTTAATATTGCCCCCCTCATTCCTGAAGATAAATTTTCTTCATCAGGTACAGAAATCAAAACTATATTACCTCTGAAGCTTTCAATTTCACTATATTTTTCAATTAATGAAAGCTGAATGGAGCCTCCACCTTTCATATCACTTACGCCCCGTCCAAAAATCCATTTTTCGCTAAATAAATCCTCCTTTACCGAATCGGAAAGTTTCATTTTCCCTTCCTTAAATGCTTTCTCTAGTTCATATGGTTTTAAACAAAGGTTCTCTAACATACCATAATCTTTTGTTTCAACAATATCATTATGATGAACAAATACGACAGTATCATTACCTTCACCTTTTAATAAGCACCAAGGTACTTTTCTATCTAAATAATCTCCAGGAATTTCAAAAAAACCACATTTATCAGAATTATTTTTAAAATATTCTACGCTATTAAACCACTTTTCAAAGAACTTCTCAATATTTCTTTCTTCTTTAGAATTAGTATCACTTCTGGTTCCTACAAATTCTAATAAATTTTTCTCAATTAATCCCCTCATTGCATCTTGATTATATATCATATTTATCCCTTCTATATAATAAATTTATAATAATTTGTTAAATGCTAACTTCATTTTTTCGCATGCCTCTACGATATCTTCATATGAACGGCAATATGCAAGTCTAATATGACCCTTTCCATAATCTCCAAAGGAAGAACCAGGCACACCTACAACACCAGCCTCTTCCAATAGATAATTACAAATTTCAGTTTCTGACATACCAAATGATGTAATATCTGGAAATGCATAAAAAGCACCTTTAGGTTTTACTATTTTTAAACCATCAATTTTTGTAAAAGCTTCATATAGATAATCTCCTCTTTTTTTGAATTCTTTTACCATATTATCTATAAAATTATCACCATTTTTGAAAGCTTCAACTGCGCCTCCTTGAGCAAAAGAAGTAGCACATGTTGAAAAATTTTGATGAACTTTATTAATATATTTGATAGCATTTTCTGGTCCTAACACATACCCAATTCTCCATCCTGTCATAGAAAATGATTTAGAAGCAGATTTAACAACCAAAGTTCTATCTCTCATACCATTTAATGTTGAAATAGAAACATGTTTTTCATTATATATAAATTCATCATAACATTCGTCTGAAATAATAATTAAATCTTTTTCTTTAGCAAGAGCTGCGATTTTTTCAAGGTTCTCTCTATTCAATACATATCCAGCCGGATTGTTTGGCGAATTTATCAATAACATTTTCGTCCTTGGTGATATTCTTTTTTCTATTTCATCTACATTTAACTCCCAATTTTCAGACATAAGAACAGGAACTTCAACTAATTTAACACCAGCAATAAGAGCCTGTTCTCTATATGCTGAAAAAAACGGGCTTGGAGTAATAATTTCATCACCAAAATCCATCATAGTTAGCATAATTACGCCAATAGCCTCCGCAGCCCCCGCAGTTACAGTAATTTCTGAATTATAATCATATTTAAGCCCAAATCGTCTTTCTTCTTTTTCACAAATTGCTTTCCTTAACCTCTCAATTCCATTAACATCAGTATAATGTACCTCCTGATTATCCAATGATATTTTAACAGCTTCTTTTGCAAATGTTGGAGAATCAAAGTCAGGTCTTCCAATTTCCATATGAATAATTCTTTTCCCTTGTTCTTCTAACTTATTTGCCTTTGCATATATTTCATACAATCCTCCAAAAGGCATAGCTTCTAATCTTTTATTACTTGATATCATATTTAATTCTCCCCTTTAAAATTTACGATAGTATACACGTATACACGTAATTTTAAAAATTTTTATTCCTAAATTATTATTTTCTTATATTCTATATAATAAATTTATATTTTAAAATATCATTATATATAAATAAAGAATTACACTACATAAATCTCATCCGAAAGGTTTGTAAGTCT